>JAIVXD010000169.1:0-5838 GCA_048636195.1 Anaerolineales bacterium | reverse complement strand
TGATCAAAATATTTAAGGCTGGAGTATTGGAGTGTTGGAGTATTGAAACAATAGTTTTGAAATTTCAAAAAGTCCTTTTAGGCCCATCACTCCAGTACTCCATCACTCCAATAATAAACAACGTGCTATGGACAACCGATGATCCAATTGATAAAGAAACGCAATTTAAGGCCGTGCACAGTATAGGAACCAATAATGCCGGAAAAGATATTAGGCCTTGACATAAGTGATGATGCCATAACTGCCGTCCAGGTGGAAGGCGGTCTGAAGGGTTACCAGATTTTGGCCTGCGCACGCATCAGGATTGAAGGCGATGACGGTCTGGATGATGCCTTGATGGAACTATTTGAGCAGCAGGATCTCAGGAGTGATGTCTACCTGGCTTCAATTCCCAGCGAACATGTATCGTATCGAAATCTTCGGATGCCTTTTAAAGATGCGAAGAAAATCAGGCAAACCCTGCCCTTTGAAGTCGAGGCCATGGTCCCGTTTCCAATCGATGATCTGGTGATAGATTTTACCATCAATGACCGATCGGATCGGAGTGAAATTCTGGCTGTTTCTGCAAGAAAGGAACTTATTTCCGAGTATCTGTTACACTTGCAGTCTCACAATATTAACCCTGAGGTTTTGGATATCAGATGTGTGCCCACGGTCTCCTTGCTGTTAAAACAGGAAGGGACCCCTGACAATGGACTTTTCCTGGAGATGGGTGAGAGGAGAAGTACCATGGTCCTTTTCCTTAAAAGGCGTGTGGCATTGATTCGATCATTTTCCTTTAATGCCCCTGCTTTCGGTAGCACCGCAAATGGTGATCACGCTGAAACTCCGACCCGTGAGCAGGCTGAATCCTGGTTTGAGTCGTTTTGCACAATGGTCGAAAATACAATCCATTCCTTAGGATGTCAGAGCAATAGGGAAGTACGACCTGAAACAGTCTTTTTTACCGGTGTTGGCGCTCTATACGCGGAGACAGCAGACCTGCTGACGAGATTTCTTGGTATACCGGCTCAGGAGATTGACCTGAGGAAACACAGAAAAATTAATATGGGGGAAAGCGTTGCCAGGGTGTGGGATCCAGTCCTCATGGATAACGCCCTTGCACTTTCGCTCCGGAATGGGAAACAGGGACAGGGTTTCAATTTCAGGAAAGATGAATTTGAAATAAAGAAACGGGGTTTCTGGCTCCAAAAGGAGTTCCGGATAGCAATGATCTTTCTTGGGGTCATCCTCTGCCTTCTAATTGTTGATATGGGTGTGGATTACTATTTTCTGAAAGAAAGATACAGGATGCTGGATCAAAGGGTCACAGAGGTGTTCAGTCGTACATTTCCTGATGTGAAAAGGATTGTGGATCCGCTGCAGCAGATGAGGGTGAAAGTCAATGAGGTGAAGACATCGGCTATCTCGATCCCGGGGACAAATTCAAGTAACAAGGTGCTTGATCTGTTGAAGGATATCTCGGACCGCATTCCAAAGTCACTGGATGTGCGTGTGAGCCGTATGGTAATTGATCAGGAAACAGTGCGGATCAGCGGAAAGACGGACACATTTAACACAGTTGATAGTATTAAAAGCGGCCTGGAGCCCTCCAAATATTTTAGTGGTGTAACCATCAGTTCCGCGAATCTTGACCGAACAGGAAAGCGGGTTCAGTTTGAGATAAAACTGCAACGGAAACAATAGATTATGGTGAAACTCGCAAAACGAGAAAAATACCTGGTTTCATTTGCGGCCTGTGCTATTGGTTTGTTTCTACTTCTTCAGTTCCTCATTTTTCCCTTTTTCGAGGAAAGAAAACGGATTCAGAGGGGCATCAGGGCAAGGGAGGAGGGCCTGAAGGAAATTGTGAGACTAAGGGCTGAATATCAGGTCCACAAGAAAGGTTTTCAAGGTGTAAAGGAGACTCTTGCCAGGCGGAAAAAAGGGTTTACGCTTTTTTCCTTTCTTGAAAAAGCCGCTGGTGAGGCTGAACTTAAAGGGCATATCAAATATATGAAACCCTCCAGCTCACAGGGCACAGGGCCTTATAAAGAATCGATGGTTGAGATGAAATTAGAGGGAATTACTCTGAACCAGTTGGTTGGATACCTTTATCGTATTGAATCGCCGGAAAACATCATAAGTATAAAAAGGATATCAATTAAGGAAAATAAAAAGGAATCAGGTTACTTAGATACTATTTTGCAAGTGCTGACCTTTAAATAAATCGTGCAGTTTTCATCAGTTAACCTTGAACCGTGAACCATTGAACTTTGAACCTGAGTAGTCACAATGATCCGTTCTATATTTAAACATAAAAAATGTCTCGGCTACATCCTTTACGGGATACTGTTAATGATCGTGCTTCTGTATTACCGTTTTCCTTCAGATGCTCTTGGGGATTATCTGCAATCAACGGCAGAAGAGATAAATCCCAGGTACCATGTCCTGGTTGGAAAAGTACGGCCTTCATTCCCCTTTGGTGTAAAATTTCTGAAGCCCAGGGTTTCCTTGAGAGAAAATCCTGATATAGATCTCTTTATGGCAGATAGCCTTCTGATCAGGCCCGGGCTATGGTCATTCCTGAAAGGAGAATCAAAATACCGGTTTGACTGCCTTGCCTATGGAGGAGATATAAAGGGTTCTGTTCATTTTTCAGACAATGGTGGGGAGGCATCTGAGCGCCCTTTTACTACATCAATCGAACTGAGAGATATACGCGTCAATGATTACGAGTATCTTTTTACTCTGATTGGCCGGAATGTGAAAGGGATCCTTGGAGGCATTATCACCTATAGCGGGCAGGGCAATTTATTGATAAATGGCACAGGGGAGGCCAATCTGAGAATATCAGATGGATCGGTGGAGCTTTTACAGCCCATTTTTAGTCTGGAGTCTGTCAGCTTTGATGATATCCGGATCAAAATGATTCTTGAGAAGACAAAAATAAAACTGACCCGTGTTGAACTAAAAGGCAGAGAGATAAAGGGAACATTATCGGGCACTATCGGTTTGAAACAAAATTTTTCCAAGAGCAGGCTTGCATTAAGGGGGAGCATTGAACCATTGGAAGGCTTTTTTAAAGGCGAAAACGGCGCGCCTCGTATTATGAAGCTTTTCAAGCGACGTCTGAGAAAAGGAAAACTCTCTTTTGTCGTTCGCGGTACTCCAGCAGATCCCAAAATCAGGTTCATATAAAGCACATGACAAAGCTATTTTACACTATCTTAAACATTGTTGCCGTATCTCTCGTTGTTTATATTGGCGTAGATACCTTTTACAGGGTCGTCTCTTCAGAACTAAAAGGGGTAAATACCAAAGAGATAGTAATGGAACAACTCCCGAATGCCGAAGAGAGTAAGAGGTCCCCCTTGAGTAGTTTTCAGGTAATAACCGGACGAAATCTATTTGGTTCTCTTGATAAGGCCTCTGAAGATGTCAATGAAGAAGAAATTGAAGAGCTTGAACTCACGTCTCTTAAGATTGCCCTTCTCGGTACGGTCACTGGTAGTGAGCAGAACGCCTTTGCTGTTATAGAGGAAACAGATAAAAGAAAGCAGGGTTTATATAAAATTGGAGACAGCGTGCAGAACGCAACCGTTAAGAAGATTCTAAGAGAGAAGGTGGTGCTCAGGGTAGGGACAAAAGATGAAATACTGACAATGGAAGAATCCGCTGCTTCAAGAAGAGATAAAAGACGAAGGCCCTCAAAATCCACTGAGCGAGGAAGCACTATAACGGTCAGCCGTAAGGATATACAGAACTCACTAAAAGATATTAATAAACTCATGTCTCAAGTACGCATTCGCCCTCACTTTAAAGATGGTAAATCCGATGGATTATCAATATCACGGATTAAAGGTGGTTCTATTTTTTCAAAGTTAGGGCTTAGAAATGGGGATATTGTCCAAAAGATAAACGGCGAACCCATAAATAGTCCTGATGAGGTGCTGGTGTTGTATGAGAAATTGAAATCAGGTTCTCGTGTGTCACTCGAAGTGACCCGAAAAGGTGAACCTAAGACCATGAATTACAGGTTCAGATAAGGCTGTGTATACTTCATTTTTCGGTTTTAAAGAAAAGCCATTCAATCTAACACCAGATGCACGATACCTCTTTCTGAGTCCCCATCACAAGGAGGCACTCGATCACCTGCTTTACGGGATTAATGAAAGAAAGGGCTTTATTGCCATTACCGGCGGTGTTGGCACGGGAAAGACAACCCTTTGCCGTACCGTCCTCAGCCATCTGGACACGTCCACAAAGAGCGCTTTGATATTCAATTCATTTATCTCCGACAATGAACTCCTGAAAACCATAATCCAGGAATTTGGCATTGAAATGGAACAGGAGATCGAGAGTAAAAAGGACAATATTGACGCGCTCAATCAATTTCTGCTTGATAACTTCAGTCAGGGTGGCAACGCGGTGCTCTTGATTGATGAGGCTCAAAATCTTTCTCATACTGTGCTTGAGCAGATACGAATGCTGTCAAATCTGGAAACTGAAAAGGAAAAATTGATCCAGATTGTGCTGGTGGGACAGTACGAACTGGCAGAACTCCTTGCCACACCCTCTCTGCGACAGCTCAATGAGCGCATTACGGTTCGTTATGATCTGCGGCCTTTGGAATTTGAGGACATAAAGGGCTATGTGGAACATCGTCTGGTGGTGGCAGGCGGTCGTGGAAATGTACGGTTTACAAATGGAGCATTCAGGAAAATCTATAAATACTCTCAGGGTAACCCAAGACGGATCAATGCTGTTTGTGATAGAGCGCTTCTTATTGCATACGCCAGGGAAGAATATATCATTTCAAAAGGAATGGCTGGGAAGGCTATCAAAGACTTCAGTGGAAATATGGCCATTGACCATTCAGTGTTGGGTTGGCACAGGAGGGGGACTGAATCAGCCACTGTTGTAGTACTTTTACTGGTCTTGCTCATCATCATTGCGGGACTCGCCGGATGGAACTTCAGAGATCAGATTGCAGACGTTTTTTCAGGCAGGAAAAAGATTCCAGAGGTTAGGGCCGAATATGATACCCCTGTGTCTCCTGAGCCCGCAATGAAATTAGACGATTTATTTCTTGATGAAAAGACGAGCCTTGCGGGTCTCTTTGACCGTTCCAATATTAGACTGGAAACTGGCGACAATTTAGGCCTTTTTTCCTTTGATGTGGCCCCTGAATACTACGTGATGTTCAAAAAGCCTTTTCGGATACATCTGCCCGATTATCTTTCTTCATCCGTGACGTCTCCACGCTATCTTCTAATACACAGGGTAAAGGATGATGGTGCCATTGCCGTTGACTCTGAGGGCAAGGAACAGGACATTGCCAGGGATTTTATTCTCAGGCATTGGGACCAGAAGATTTCGTGGGTATATCCCTATAAAAACAAGGGTATCCGTTTGATGAAGGGGATGCGGGTCCCTGATGTATCAGAGATTCAAAGGATACTGAATAATATAGGATACATGGTGAACCC
The DNA here is from genome assembly GCA_048636195.1 of Anaerolineales bacterium. Classification (GTDB taxonomy): domain Bacteria; phylum Desulfobacterota; class DSM-4660; order Desulfatiglandales; family Desulfatiglandaceae; genus 4484-190-2. The sequence goes on along the minus strand of JAIVXD010000169.1, from coordinate 367 downwards.
TACAGGTGTCTATGATGAATCAACATTTAACGGGGTAATGAAATTTCAGGAGGATTTCGGACTGATGGCCGATGGGATTGTTGGCCTTCGGACAAGGGCCTTATTCTATCAGATGGTGGATTGATATGAGTTACATCCATGAGGCCCTGAACAAGGCGCAGAAGGAAAGAGATACTCATCAGGGAAAATATAGCGGTATCCTTTCTAAGGGAAGGAAAAAAAAAGGTGCTTTTTCCCGCAGGCCGGTTTTGTGGATCTCATTAGCGATTATTGTTATTTGTGTTGCTTTTGCATATTATTCATGGTTGGATTCAAGACGCCCACAACCCCCTGCAGCATCTGAACAAAAATACAAAATGCCGGCAGA
>JAIVXD010000168.1:0-5865 GCA_048636195.1 Anaerolineales bacterium | reverse complement strand
GCAATAAAACCGGGAAGGAACTTCTTAAGTACAATTGTCTGCTTGCCAAGGTCATCTAATACCTTCTTGACTATCCCAACAGTCTCAGGGCTGGTATGCGGTCCCGGCACAATTTCCACTAAAGGTATAATATGAGGTGGGGCAAACCAGTGGGTGATGATCACTTTTCCCGGTCGTCTGGTTTCCACAAACTCATAAATATCCAGATAAGAAGTGTTGCTGGCCAATATTGCCTCTGGCGGTGAGAGTCGATCCAGTTCAGAAAAAAGCTCTTTTTTGGCATCCGGATCCTCGACTATGGCCTCGATAACCAACTCTGATGAAGCTACAGCAGCAGCAAGGTCGGTGGTATAGGTTATTCGCTCCTCGACTACAGCGGAATGATCTTTCGAGTCGAAAAGACCAACTTCGGTAAGAGTTTCCAAGTTGGCTTTAATTAAGCTCTTTGCTCGAATAAGAATATCTTGAGAGATATCATTCAAGAAGACCTGATACCCACCTTGAGCAAATACCTGAGCCAGGGAGTGGCCCATAGTTCCCGCACCAACAATTGTTATATTATTCATGCAATAGTGTATCCTTTCCTATCTGCTTTTTTTTGTTACTCAGCCATATGTAGACGGTAATAAGCGATATAATTCCTGCCCCTGTTATATTCCAAATGGGCTTATTAGGGATGGTAAGGGGAATACAGATGAAAAGAATCAACCTTTCATAAAACCTGAGTTCTCTAAAAACATAACCGCACGCACTTCCCGCTAAGGCCCATATGCCAACAATGGCCATAAGTATAGCAATTGCTGCCTTTAATGGGTTGCCCGAAACCAGCATTATATCAGGGGTGTAAATGATATAGAAAGGCACCACAAACTTGGCGATCCCCACCCGGAATCCAACCAGCGCGGTCTTAAAAGGGTCAGTCTCGGCGATTCCAGCGGCTGCATAAGCCGCCAGTGCAACAGGGGGCGTAATTGTAGAAATAACGGCATAGTAGAAGACAAACATGTGTGCGGCCAAAGGTGGCACACCCATTCGAACGAGTACCGGGGCTATTATTATGGCCACCAGCAAATAGGCTGCCGTTGTAGTTATACCCATCCCGAGCAAAATAGAGGCAAGCATGGCCAGCAACAAAAGAACCGGCAAACTCCCATGGGCAATTTCAACCAACAGATAAGATATTTTTAGTCCCAGCCCGGTTAGAGTCAGTACACCAACCACAATGCCAGAACAGGCGCATGCCGCAGCAATGGGAAGCACTGCCCTGGCACCATTCTCCATGGCCAAGAGGATTCTTTTGAGTCCCATTCGTGTGTCTTTTTGAAAGGAACTGACAATGACCACTGCAATGATGGAATAGAAGCCTGCTTTCATGGCAGTAGATCCCGTTACAAGCATCATAACCAACACAACTATTGGGAGAATGAGATGCCCTCTTTTTTTCAATACCGGCCAAAGCCTGGGTAGATCTTCCTTGGGCAGGCCTTTAATGCCATACCTTTCAGCCTCAAAATGTACAATGATGTACACAGATAGAAAAGAGAGTACCGCAGGAACGAAGGCGGCAATACATATGGTCAAATAGGGCTTTCCTACCACACTCGCTATGATGAAAGCTGCTGCTCCCATAAGAGGAGGCATTATTTGGCCACCCGTAGAGGCCGTTCCTTCGATTCCTGCTGCCAATATGGCCGGAAAGCCCATCCGTTTCATTAAAGGAATAGTGACTGAACCGGTCGTAACCACATTACCGACAGCACTTCCTGAAATGGACCCCATTGCGGCACTGGCTACGACCGCCACCTTAGCAGCCCCGCCTGTTTTATCGCCAGCGATAGCCGTGGCGGCCTCCATAAAGAAATCTCCAACTCCCGAGTTTACCAGAAATGCAGCAAAGATAACAAAAACAGCAATAAATGTTGCTGATACTCCCAGAGGGACAGTAAAAAGCCCTTCCGTACTCAAATAAGTATATGCAATGAACCGAGAAACATCCATTCCGGAGTGGGTGATATATGGAAGAGATATATGGGATCCTAAGAAGCCATAAGTAATGAATATTAGAGTGATAATGGGTAAAGCCCATCCCATGATCCTTCTCGTCATGTCCAAAACCAGAATGATTAATATGAAGCCAAGGACGATATCGACGTTTGTTGCTGCCCCAGCGCGTTCGTAAAGAACGTAATAGACAACAAAAGCAATATTCCCGCAACAGAGGAGCGCCCCAATAGAAGAGAGGATATTTATGGCTGATGACAATTTCCATGGGACTCCTTTTTTTCTAACAGGGTAGAGATAGAACGTTAGAATCAGGGCAAAGGCCAAATGGATGGATCTTTGTTGTAATGCCGGAAATCTTCCAAACCCCGACGTGTAAAGATGAAATAGAGCCATGATAATGGCTGTAATAGAGACAAATAAAGCAGTTTTTCTTACTGGGATTTTATCAATCATGGGATACTATCCTTCTTAACAGTGAGGCTATTCGAGAACTCTTTTTTATTGTGATCCGAATGAGGTCCCCTCCCTGGGCCACTTCATAGAGAGGCAGCCAGTTACCATTCAGAAATAGCATATGCCTAGAGGTATATCCGGCATAGAAGGTTATTTCCTCCATATGTCTATCATACCCGGAGATTTTTGTCGTGTTCGGCGCAAGCACCTCTGATCTTTCGGCATGATCGTAACCGGCATAGGGTGCCTGAAAGATGGTTTCAGTGAACAAAATCTCATAGTTGTCATTTACAACAAAGTGATCGGCCACCGGGAGACCTTCCACGGAATTCACAAATACGATCCATAGATTATCCCCGGGCGTAGTTGCCACTTGTAGTACTGTTTTGTTGTTACTTATATCTTTGATGCTCAGTATATGGAGAGGGTAAAGGCCCAGATAGGCCATTGTCAGAACCAGGGCTATACTCGCCCCTACAAGGCTCAATCGTCTTTTTATGATCTGCCTCATAACCACCAAACAACGCCCCTAAAGTCCGTAGGAAGTGCGTTACGTCTGAGTGCCAAACACTTCCTACGGATAACCTGTTACCAAGCGACTAAGGGCTGGCCTATTTCAAAAGGCCAACTTCCTTCCAAAACCTGGCCGCCCCCGGATGCCAGGGTATGGACATTCCTTTTGACATGCCTTCTGTAGTTAATTTTTTTGCCTGAGCGTGGCACTGTTTAAATTCATCCAAGTGGTCTTTGCATACCGTCTTTACGATTTTGTAGGCAAGATCTGAATCCAAGTCCTCATAAGTAACGATAATGCCGATCCATTTCAGGGCTGGATTGTCCTTTTTTATTTGTGGATATGCATTGGCAGGGATAACTGACGGTGAATAATAAGGATACTTCTTTACTATTTTTTCCATCATATCTTGTTTTATAGGTATGATACGGCACTTGGTTAATGTGCAAAGATCAACGAAGGTAGAAGCTGGTGTTCCGATCGTATACATGGCAGCATCAAGCGATTTATCCTTCAAGGCCTGAGATTGCTCTGTGGCAGAAATAAATTGAGGTTTCAAGTCCTTGTACGTTATTCCATATTCCGCCAGAATCTTTTTTGACATTGTCTCACTCCCGCTTCCTGGAGGTCCGAATCCAACCTTATGTCCCTTGAGATCTTCTATTTTGTGAATATCCGTATCAGCGCGGGCAATAATGAGCAGGTCTATTCCCCAGAATGAAAAAAGTCCCTTAATATTTGCCGGAGTTTTCCCTTGATAAATGTCTGTCCCGGTTTGGGCAAAAAAAGCCACATCTGGCATGACCATAGCCAGATCAGTTTTCTTTTCTTGTAGCAGTCTGATATTTTCCCTGCTGGCAGCCGATGGATGAGCAGAAGCCTCGGTATTGGGTATATATTTAGTAATAAGACTGCCAACTGCACCACCCGCTGGATACCAACTTCCACCTGTGCTGGCAGTGGCTATGGACAATAGGCGCTTGCTGCCTGCCGAAGCTATATTGGGACTGGTAGCTACTGCTATTACCGTTACAAACAAAAAAACAATGGCCGTAGTTATAATTCTTTTTCTCATTTCCATTCCTCCTTAAACTGTAAAATAGTTGATGACGCAAAAAAACCAACCCCCCTTTATAATCACCTCCTTTTCTCGATCGGTAAACGATCGTATTTTTCTCTCAAGAGCCGTTTCAAGGCTTTTCCTGACGGGTTTCTGGGAATTGAAGGGATAAAGGCTACTGCCTTTGGTTTTTTATAACTTGCAAGATACTTCTTGCAAAAGTCGATCACCTCCTGCTCGCTAATCATTTCCCCTTCCTTGAGGGCCACGAATGCCTTAACCGATTCTCCCCAGTCTGGATCGGGGATACCAACCACTGCCACATCGGCAATAGCCGGATGTGTGATCAGGACCTCTTCAATTTCCCTCGGATAAATATTCTCTCCGCCACTGACAATCATTTCCTTCTTGCGATCTACTATATAAAAAAAACCTTCCTCGTCCATTCTGGCCAGATCCCCGGTGTAAAGCCAGCCATTCCGGATAGTTTCTCGCGTGCCTTCTGGATTTCCATAATAACCTTTCATCACGTTTGGCCCCCTGCAGATTAACTCCCCCACTTCACCTGGCGGCAGCAATTTATCATCTTCATCAACCACACGAGCCTCTAAAAACGGCAAGTCTTTTCCCACCGACATATCTTTCCGCAGGGAGTCCTCTGCATTGAGAATCGTGATACAGGGAGATGCCTCGGTGCAGCCATAGACGTCATAAATTCCTTTAATATTTGGGAAAAACTCAAGGAGTCTTTCCTTGATCTCCATGGGCAGCTTATCGGCGCCAGCAGTACATTTAGTGATAGAGCTGGTGTCATATTTACTGGCATTGGGATGCTGCAAGAGTAAGTTATAAAGTGCCGGTGCACCGGAGATGACGGTCGCCCTTTCTTTTTCTATGGTCCTGAGAAACGATTCCGGTTCAAATTTGCGTACAAGGATACTGGTTCCTCCGAGAGCTACCTGAATAGTAAAGTGATTATTCAATGCAGCCGTGTGATAAAGGGGACCTGCAATCAGGGCCCTCTCTCCAGTTTTATCTTCCCTGCCTAAGACAGTGTTGAAGAGATTCCAGAGCACATTACCATGGGTGAGGATTGCCCCCTTTGGTCTACCAGTGGTCCCTGACGTGTACATAATCTGGCATTGATCGTCTTCACAAATATCAGATGCAGGGGTGATACACTTTCCTTTTGAAATAAATTCTTCATAGTCTACGGCTGAGGAGGAGGCGCCTTCATGAGGTGAAACAAAGACGCGAATCGTGTCCAGTTGTTCGCGAATGCCCAAAATGGTTGTCTCGAATTCAGATCCGTAAAAGAGCATGCTCGGTTGTGAGTCATTGAGGACATAAGCAATCTCCGGCCCAACAAATCGAAAATTTACCGGCGTAGCGATTAGACCCACCTTAAGGGCAGCAAAATAGACTTCAACAAAGTAACTGCTGTTGAAAAAAAGAATTGCCACCCGATCTCCTTTCTTCAAGCCAGCTTTCAGCATGGCTCCTCCAAGTCGGTTAGTCCTTTGATCAAATTCTTCAAAGGTCCACCTCCCTTCCTCGGAGATGACGGCTAATCTTTCGGGATATTTATGAGCCGAGTTGGTCAAAAGGTAGCCAACATTCATTTTCCAATTCCTCGACTGGACACTGCGACACAATGATCAGTTATAAAAGAGCACCTGCCGATAGAGCATAGGTTATAACTCAGGTTCAAAGTTCAATGGTTCACGGTTCACGGTTAACTGATGAAAACTGCACGGTTTTGAGATATTGAGAGGTGCACATTGCGTGTAACGGCTGCCGTTCATAGGTTCATCAACTATGCCAAGCAATATGA
>JAIVXD010000167.1:0-5868 GCA_048636195.1 Anaerolineales bacterium | reverse complement strand
CTTATCCAAGATCGGGGTTAGTGCATTACCCATGGATTTTATTGACGTATCTTCTGTGGACCTGTCGGATTTTCCGTCCATGTACTGGGGCCTTGGGGCCCAGATATTGAGGACTGCAAAATTTATAGAAAGACATCATAACTATTTTGGGCTCCACCTGACCAATTTTAGCTGTGGCGCTGACTCTTTTTTAGAGCATTTTTACAAACATATAATGGGGAAAAAACCCTATCTCATTCTGGAGTTAGACGAGCACAGTGCTGTGGCTGGCGCAATGACAAGGCTTGAGGCCTATAAAAATGTCATAGAGAATGTGATGCAGAAATTGAGGTCAAACCAGGGGATTGACCGGAAACTGGCTAATTAGATGGAAGCTGAATCAAACAAAGTGGTAAGTTTTAAATCTCTTACTGATAGCGTGGGTCGTTTTAATCTAACGAATAAGACCTGTCTTATTCCCCAGATGAACAGGATAGGCGTACATCTTCTCGCGGCGACATTCAAGGGGTTCGGCATACATGCAAAGGTCATGGATACTTATAAGGGGCTCGATCTTGGAATGGAATACACCTCAGGCAAGGAATGTTACCCCTGCCAGATTACTACCGGTGATATCCTGTATTTTATGGAAAAAGAAAAGGAGAGGTTGGGTGAGGACTTCAATCCGGAAAATTACGTTTATTTCATGCCTGAAGCAGATGGCCCGTGCCGTTTCGGCATGTACAACAAATACCAGCGAATTGTCCTGGATTCTTTTCCCCAATTAGACAGAGTAAAAATAGGGGCCCTTACAACAAAAGATGGATACTCCCTGGACGGTATAATCGAGGAAGGACGGGTCAGGGATCTCAGGAAAACAGCCTATTTTTCTGTTGTGGTGGCCGATATCTTAGACAGGTTGCTCTGGAGAATAAGACCCTATGAGAAAGAGCCCGGAATGACGGATGGTTTTATCGATAGATCTATGAAGGCTATGGAAGACGCCTTTGAAACACACGGGCCCAGTAAGGATTTTGATAAAATCCTTGATAAGCTGGAAGAGATTGTCCAGGAGGGAAAGGCAATTATTGATCCTGACATCCCGCCAAAACCCCTTATCGGCATTGTTGGCGAAATTTATTTAAGGACACACGTCCAGGCAAATCAGGACCTGATCAGGGTCCTTGAAAGATATGGCGCTGAGGTGGTGAATGCCTCCATCGCCGAATGGGTGAATTACACGACCTATGACAGGCTGAGAGAAGCCAGGATAGGATTTATGATGGATCTAAAACAGCTTCGCCCAGGCCGCTTGAAGGAACATCTAAAAGAGATCATCAGTTTTGGGGGAGAGCTTTTGTATCAGGAATTGAGACAGAAACAGGTCTACAAGAGAGTGAAATCGCTTATTGACCTGAAAGAGGATCACAGGGTGGCGCATTTAGAAAGCATACTTAAGGAAGATGATCTGTATAGTTTTGATGCAGGCACCGAGGCCTGCTTAAGCATCTCTGGAATAATCGAATATGCGAGAGCGGGATATAACGGCGTAGTAAATATTTATCCCTTTACCTGTATGCCCAGCACGACGACATCAGCCATCGTCAAACCTCTAATGAATAAACTTGGGACTCCCTATCTGGATACTCCTTACGACTCAAGCTTTCAGCCCGGAAGAGAGGCGGCCATCAGGACTTTTATGTATCAGGCATATCAGCATTTCAAACGACATGGGAGGGAAGGGCATTAGGGATTGATGATTGACTATTGATTTTTTGTGTGTGTTATTAAATTTTAAACAGAAATCTACGTCCCTTGGGCCTCCGGCTCATAGAGAATATGGGCAAAAATATCTGATGAAATTCCTGAGGTTATATCATTTGGTTTTTCCATTACTCCATAACTCCAGTACTCCAGAGAACGGGTGAAATACAGACAGCCCCCCTTTGGGCATAGATTCCTTACTGGTCAATTAAACATAGCGAAAAATAAAGAGGAGTTAAATTAATTCATGACAACAAAGATACTCATAAACGCCGTGGAGGCAGAAGAGTACAGGGTGGCTATAATTAAAGATGGGCTGCTTGATGGGTTTTACATTGAGACTTCCACGGCAGAGGAAAAGACTCGAAATATATACAAAGGCGTTGTAGAGCGCATACAGCCCAGTTTGCAGGCATGTTTCGTAAATTTCGGCAGCAATAAAAACGGTTTTCTACAGGGAAGTGAAATTCATCCGGAATATTATTCGGATGGCAGTGATATTGCGGAGGATCAGCCACCTCCTCCCGTGGAAAAGGCCGTAAAAAAAGGACAGGAACTCCTTGTTCAGGTCACTAAAGAGATGCCGGGTCGAAAAGGGGCACACCTGACCACATATCTCTCCTTGGCCAGCCGGTATCTGGTGCTGACACCAGGTAGAACCGGCGGCGGGGTCTCCAAAAAAATTGAAGACGAAAAAGAACGGCACAGGCTCAAGTCTATTATGAAGAAATTCAAGCTCCCGGAAGGTATTGGCTACATTGTCCGAACAGCGGCTTTGAAACAGAGCAAGAGGGAGCTTTCCAGGGATCTTAACGGCCTTTTGAGGATGTGGAAGGATATTAAAGAGCGAGTGAAAAATGCCCCAACTCTCTCACTTATCCACAAGGAACAGGATATTTGCTTGAGCACCCTGCGGGATTATTTCACGAACGAAACCACCGAAGTGCTCGTTGATGACAAGGAGACCTTCGCCAAGGTTAAAAATTACATGAAGGTCATCTCGCCCAGGCACCAGAGAAGGGTCAAACTTTATAAGGAAAAACGCCCCATCTTTGCGCATTACGAACTCGAGAAGCAGATTGAAGCAATCTATAGCAACGAAGTGCGCCTGACGTCGCGGGGCTCCATTGTCATAGACCCGACTGAGGCCCTAATCTCTATCGATGTGAATTCCGGGGGGAGCAGGGTTGGAAAAGATGTTGAGAGTACGGCCTTTAAAACCAATATCGAGGCAGCCTCTGAGATTGCTCGACAGCTTCGGTTAAGGGATATGGGAGGGCTTGTTGTCATTGACTTTATAGATATGAGAAACAAAAAACACATCAGAGACGTGGAGAAGTTGCTTCGTGAGGAGACCAAAAAGGACCGGGCAAAAATAGACACATCACACATTTCTAAATTTGGTCTTTTAGAACTCTCACGACAGCGATTGAGATCTTCCATAGAATCCAGGAGCTACCAGACATGCCAATACTGCCAGGGACGGGGTCTTATCCCCTCTGTGGAATCTGCCTCCGTATCGTTTTTGCGCCAGATTTGGATGGGTATTTCAAAAAAGGGGGTTATACAAGTAAAAGGGGCTTTGCCCCTGGAGATAGCAACGTACCTTCAGAATAAAAAGAGAAAAGAACTGGCCGAACTGGAGTTTCGATATGGGGTGGATATTGTATTAAAAGGTGACCCATCAATCGCCCCTGGAAATGGCAAGCTGGAATTCCTGAAGGAAAATGACAGCTGAAAGAGAAGGCTATGTTCAACAACATTATCTACTTCATTGTTGTCCTCTTTATATTTAACATCCAATACCCTGAAAACATTCCTGAGAATTCTCTCCTCTTTTCCCTTACCATGCTGTTCCTCACATGGCTGATTTTTGCAGGATATTGCCGCTGGGCGTTTTGGTCTCTCCAGAAGCGCCTGGAAAATGGGGCAGCGGATAATGGCAGTCTGGCCGGCCAATATCAGAGACTGATTGCCAGACTCTCAATCCTGGCTATTTTTTTGTTCGCGCTGGCAGTCTATCTCCTTAATGCGAAATACTGGCTTCAGAAGATTCCGGGGTGTGAACAATTCTCCGTGTTGCAGGGCGCCTTTGCGCTGGCCCTATTCTTTTTTTACCTTAGCACGATCTGGTATTTTGCCCAACCGCTTTACAGTGCTATGTCTCAGCCGGGCATAACAAGGCGGTCTTATATCCATTCCAATCTCAGGCTTAATCTTCCCATCCTTTTTCCCTGGATGATCTTTTCCCTGGTATATGACCTGATTAACATGAGCCCATGGTCCGGACCTGATGGTTTTCTTAATAGTGTCCATGGCCAGATCATATTTTTTGCAGGCTTTCTTACGCTGATGATGATTTTTATGCCCGGTATGATCCAGTACTTCTGGGGGTGCAAACCGCTCAAAGCATCGGAGAAAGGCAGGGAGTTAGAGGGCTTTCTCAGGGAGAAAGGGTTTAAATACCGTTATCTTTTGAAGTGGCCGATTTTTGAGGGGCGGATGATGACTGCGGGGATCATGGGTATTGTCCCCAGGTATAGATACATTCTCGTTACCAATTCGCTTTTAGAGGCCCTTTCTATGGACGAACTCAAGGGCGTGCTGGCCCATGAGATGGGGCATGCCAAATACCGTCATCTCCTCTTTTACGTCCTTTTTTTTGTGGGTTTTGTGGCGCTGTCCTTTGGATTGTTCGATCTTTTCTTTTATCTTTTTTATACGCATCCCTTTCTTAGGGGAATGATTCCCAGCGGAGATTCACAGTCCACCAGCCTTTTTTATCTGGTTCTTTCTTTTCCCATGCTGGTGACCCTGCTCGTTTATTTCCGGTACGTAATGGGCTTTTTCATGCGCAATTTCGAGCGTCAGGCAGATCTGTATTCTGCGGTGACTATGGGAACTCCTGAACCTGTTATCAACTCTTTGGAAAAGATTGCCTTTCTTAGCGGAAAGATCCGGGATCTCCCCAGTTGGCATCACTTCAGCATCAGGGAAAGGGTAGAATATCTCGGGCGAACAATAAATGAGCCCGGCCTTGTTAAGCGGCATAATCGGTTTGTAGCGCTTTCGTTTTGCATTTATCTGGTTTGCATTATCGGCCTGGGATACTTTTTAAATTTTAGTCCCATCAAACAGAACCTTGCTTATTCCCTTATAACAAAGGAACTAAACCAACAGCTCGTAGGGGACCCGAACAATATTGCTATTTATCAGAATCTGGCCATGGTGTACCAGCATTTGGAGAAATACGAGGACGCCATCGAGACATATGAAAAGATTATTGACCTGGATCCGAACGAGGCCGTGTCTTTGAATAATCTGGCCTGGCTTTTGGTCACAGCCCCAAACGAAGGACTGAGAGATAAAGTCCGAGCCCTTGAGCTGGCTAAAAAAGCGGTAGCGCTTGAAAGGTCTCCTGTATTTCTTGATACGCTGGCAGAGGCCTATTATGCAAACGGGTTCCGCCAGGAGGCTGTTCAGACTATTGAAGAAGCAATCACGCTTCAAACCGGCAACACAGGCTATTATGAAAAGCAGTTAGAGAAGTTTTATAACTGATAAGGAATCGCTGCTGTCTCGGCGAAGTCTGAGCGGTCTAAGATCTGCCAATCTCGGTCTGTGGTCTGGGATCGGACCAAGGTAATTGTTTAATATTCCAATAAAAGGTCGTTAGGATTGCATGTACAGGAGTCAAGTAGTCGAAGTTGATGAATTTATCGAAGAATACAAGGAGCAAACCCAAATCATCCGGAAAAGGGATCTTTTTCTCTTTTAGTTCTTGGGACAAGAAAAGATAATGCTTAATCAGGATAACGATAAATATTCAATCCTATCTTCTCATCCCTTTCCAGCACGGGCACATTTCCCTCCGTGGAAGCGATTATGATGGTCTTACCCGACTTAGATGGACCGAAGTCCTTGGACAGATCTACTTTAATTATAAGGGTCTCACCTTCAACGGTCATTTCTATATTCTTCATCAAATAAATCTCCTTTATGATTGATTTAGCTTTTTCATAACGCCTCAATAATTACTTTCTGCGTGCTCACAAGCGATTCTCCCACAAAGCGCACAAAAGGTTCCAGATCACCTTTATCCGCTTTGGCAAGCGTATCCATATA
>JAIVXD010000166.1:0-5868 GCA_048636195.1 Anaerolineales bacterium | reverse complement strand
CCTTACCAAAGGAGATTTCAGTGAAAATCATCATTGTAGGCGCGGGCCAAGTGGGATTCAACATTGCCCAGAAACTCTCTGAGGAAAGCCATGATGTGGTCCTTATTGACAAGGACCCGCAAAAAATAGAGCGCATTGCCGATAACCTCGATGTCCGGGCGTACCTGGCTTCAGGTACGAGCCCCCAAGCCCTTAAAGATTCTGGAATCAAAGAGGCAGACATGTTGGTGGCTGCCACTGATAGCGATGAAGTAAACCTGATCTCCTGCCTGCTCGCCCGTAACCTGAACCCTTACATGCTTAAGGTTGCCCGTGTCAGAAATGAAGAGTACCTGGCTGAAAAGGAGCTCTTTGGTCAGGATCTCCTGGGTATTGACCATATCATCAACCCTCAATCGGTGATGGTAGAAACTATTCTGAGCCTGATGAAAGTCCCGGGCGCTTCTGATGTTATTGATTTTGTCGGGGGGCGGGTCAAGCTCATCGGATTTACTGTGCCGAAAGGTTTCCCATTCATCGGACGTCAGTTATTATCCTTTGAGGATCTTGAAAAAAGAATCCTTGTGGGAGCAATTGTGCGGGGAGATCAAGTGTTTATCCCGAGTGGCCAGGATACAATCGAGGTTGATGACCTGGTCTACTTAGTCGTGAGAAATGATGAGCTGGACTCAGCCCTTAAACTGTTCAATATCAAGGAAGAGAGCCTGCGGAGGGTCATCATCGTCGGCGCGGGGCGGACAGGCACGGCCCTTGCCACTGCCCTGGATATGACCAGTATCAGCGCAAAAATCATTGAAAAGGACCCTGAAAAGTGTACCAGCCTGGCTGAAAAGCTTGAGCGTGTGATTGTGATCAATGGTGATGCCACAGACAAAGATCTGCTCCAGGAAGAAAACATCGTGGATGTGGATTTTATAGTTGCCATTACCGGGGATGAAGAAAGCAATATTCTTATTTCCCTTCTGGGAAAAAGCCTGGGCGCAAAAAAGGCTATTACACGCGTCAGCAAACATAGTTATATTCCGCTCGTTTCAGCTATCGGGATCGATACTGTTGTAAGCCCGAGGCTTTCAGCGGTCAGGGCAATTCTTCAATATATTCGTCGTGGCAAGATCATCTCTGTGGCGCCGCTGAAAGGGGAACATGCCGAGGCGATCGAGGCCGAGGCCCTGGACACATCGGATATCGTAAACGTACCTTTAGCCAAAGTTAAGTTCCCCAAAGGGGCCATCGTGGGAGCGATCGTCCGCGGTGAAGAGATCATCATTCCCCGTGGCGACAGTGTCATCATACCTAAAGACCGACTCATCATATTTGCCCTTGAAAAAGTTATTCCCAAGCTGGAAAAGCTGCTCACCGTAAAGTTGGAATACTTCTAATGCATCCAAGGATCATCACACGATTCGTTGCGATACTGGTTCTTTTTCTCGGCATCTCCATGGCCTTTCCACTGCTGGTCTCCCTGATTTATGAAGATGGCAGTGCCCGGGCTTTACTCATTTCCATGCTTATTTCATCCTGTGTTGGACTCATTTTTTTCCTCTTAACAAGGGAAAAAGAAAGTCCCCATCTGAACCACCGTGACGGTATCGCCATTGTGACGTTTGGGTGGGTAATGGCAGGATTGTTCGGAACGCTCCCCTATTTCTTCTCGGGCTGCATACCCGATTTCACAAATGCCTACTTTGAATCCCTGTCAGGCTTTACAACCACGGGATCTTCCGTTCTGAATGATATTGAGAGTCTTCCAAAGGGGATTCTTCTCTGGAGAAGCCAGACCCAGTGGCTCGGTGGTATGGGTATTATTGTGCTTTCCATTGCAATCCTACCTTTTTTGGGGGTTGGCGGGATGCAGCTTTACAAGGCAGAGATCCCCAGCCCGGTTGTGGACAAATTAAAGCCCAGGATATCAGAAACTGCAAAAACCCTCTGGAAAATTTACCTTCTTCTCACTGTGCTTGAAATCGTCTTGTTATTGGCGGGGGGGATGTCGTTTTTCGACGGCATCTGTCATGCCTTTTGCACAATGCCAACAGGCGGGTTTTCAACCTGGAATGGGAGCATTGCCCATTTTAACAGCTCATATATTGATGTAATAATTATTCTCTTCATGCTCTTTGCGGGCATCAATTTTTCCCTTCATTACAAACTGATCAAGGGGGATTTCAGGATATTTGGCAAGGACCCGGAATGTCGTGTCTTTCTCCTTTTGGTGGCAGTCCTCACAATTATAGTAATGCTGAATATCTATGGTTCGGTCTATAGCTCTCTTTCAAGTGCCTTCCGCTATGCAGCATTCCAGGTCAGCTCCATCATAACAACCACAGGTTTCGTCACGGCAGATTATGACACATGGCCGTCCCTGTCCAAGCACATTTTGGTCCTTTGTATGTTCCTCGGGGCAATGGCAGGGTCAACTGGAGGCGGCATAAAAATAATGCGCGTCATGCTGCTTGTCAGACATGGCTATCAGGAAATCTTTCATCTAATCCATCCCCATGCTGTCACTACGGTAAAAATGGGAGGCAAACCGGTCTCTGCCCATATCCTTAGCAGCATCTGGGGCTTTTTCATTCTGTATATGGGTCTTTTTATTGTTGCCACCTTAATTATGGCATCCCTTGGTCTTGATTTTGTCTCCGCCCTTGCCTCGGTTGCCGCCTCTATTGGTAATATCGGCCCCGGCCTGGGTATAGTGGGGCCAGCGCAGAACTATCTTTCAATACCCGCAGCAGGAAAATGGATCCTGATATTCTGTATGCTGTTAGGACGTTTAGAGATCTATACAGTAATTGTCCTGTTGGTGCCGGAATACTGGCGTAAATGATGGTAACCGTTCACGGGTTCAAAGGTTCCCCGCCCAACGGGATCTTCGACAGGGGTTCAAGGTTTAATTCTCGTCCACGGAGCGCATTTGGGTTCCGTATTTATTAGAAAAGCATCAGCTTCGTCAGGCCCAATCCAAAATTTGGAGTTAAATTGGCAATTACTTGGGGAAATGAGAATTTTTAATCCCGCTTTTAGCGGGAAACGTTGAACTCTGAACCTGTGAACGGTTACGAAACGTTAACAGGGTTAAAATGGCCTAAATGTAGCACAGCATGAAACATTTTCATTGACATTAATATCATTTTAAGTATATTGCGGAAAATAATGTTCTTGAACCTCAAGTAAACACTCACAAACTGACAACCAATTTAGTAAGAAGTTAAATGATATCTACGGTGAATTTTTTCAAAAACAGTTCCTTTTTTTATTTGCCGGGTAAATTTGCCTATTCTATCCTCGCAGGTGTAATTGGCACAATCCTTATCTTCCTTTTCTTAAATACCTTTCTACATGTTTTTGAGGCAGTAAGGTTCATCCCATGGATAATAGCTTTCAATACTGCAATAACAGGGTATTCCCTGTTGGACAAAACCAGAGATCAGCTAAAGCACAAACACATATCGGCCATGAGTGCAGGTATTTTGAACGTAATCATTACATCCGCTGTTTTTACATCACTGTTCATCTATCTAATAGATGAATCTCTTTTTAGTTCATGGGATCTTGTGTTATTTTTGGTAATTGGTATTGTCTGCAGTGAACTGGGTGCGCTATTGGCAATTAGATATTTCAAACTGAAAAAATAGTGTTAGAAGTCTATTAAAGAAAGGGGGTATTTTTAAGTTAGGATAAGGGATTTTGTTAACCACAACTTTAGGAGGAAAACTTAGGAGGAGAAAATGAAAAAAATTGTGCCATTATTAAGTGTACTATTAATTTTTGCGGTTGCTGCCTTTATGGCAGTTCCCGGCAGCGCCTTTGCAGAGGCTAAACTATCGTCCGACACATACAAAGCCGGCGATACTGTAACCATTGAGGGGACCATTGCTCCGGGTCAGGACCTGTATGTTCTTGTTTCTTCTCAGACCAACTTTGCCCCGAAGGACACAACGGGTCCTCATGAGATAAAAAGGCTGGCAAAGGATGGAAAGAAGGCCGGTTTTGACAAAGAAACACGGATACCAGTCTTCGGTTATGTGCTGACAAGCAATCCGGAAAAGTTTGGCAAAATTACTGACAAGAGATTTGGTGGACCATCTTTCATGCCCGGCATTTATAAGACCACCATGTTCAAGTTAGCAAATTTTGACAAACTTGATGCCGAAGCCAAAGGCATGTTAGGCGCCCTGGGTAGCGAGAAAGAGTGGAATTTCTTCAAGTATTCGCACGAAAAGAAGAACGGCATAAACGTGATTAATAAGGAAGGTAGTAAAAAAGGTAAGATCACAATCTTTTCCCGGAGTGTTCTATCAGACTACGGGAAGAGCGGAAATTACTGGGACAAAGGTACGTCAATCGAATTTGATAAGGCCACCGGAAAATTTAAAGCATCTTTTAAGACCTTTCGTCACACCCCACCCGATACCAAGTTCGATGTCTCTGTAAATGGCGAGAAAATCGGGACCTACACACTGGAAGGTAAAGGTTTTTGGCTGACCAGGGGTTTCCGTTATATGAATCCCCTCTGGATCATCATCGGCGCTATTGTTGTCGGCGCTTATTTTTCTATGATAGGCGCTGCCGGCGGTATGCTCATGGCAGCCTTCCAGGTCATGGTGGTGCAAACTGCAGGACCTCTCGGCATTGACTCGGCCAACGTGCTTCGTTCATCAAACGTGGCCCTGACCCTGTTCTCTCCTCTGGGGTCATTTTACCGGTATGCGGTTGTTGAAAGGCGTGTGGCATGGCCTGTCGGCCTTTCCTTCGGCGTTGGCATCTTTATCGGCTCTATCTGGCTTGGGAAATATGCTACTCAATATCTTCCCATGAAGACATATAAGGAATGGCTTGCTGTCCTTGTTGTTATTATGGGTATCAGGACCCTGCAGGAGCTTACACCAAAGGTCATGGAAAAGAGACAGAACATTAAAGCCATGGTGAAAAAGTTCAATGACGAGGTCGCGAAGGCCAAGGCGGAAGGGCGTTCTGCTGAAATGGGCAAAATTGAACCGGTTAAAGCAGGGATTACTGATTACAGGTTTAAGTTCTGGGGTGAAGAGTTTACAATTAACCCATTGCTTTTTGGTTTGCTGGGCCTGTTCATCGGTGTTGTGTCCAGATCATTCGGAATCGGTGGAGGCTTCTTGCTGGTTCCTGCAATGACCACCTTGGGCGCTTTGCCCATGTATGTGGCTGTACCTATCTCTCTTATTGGAACATGCTTCAGTAGTATTGGTTCTTTTATCGGCTATATGATGAATGGTTATTGGCCAGATTTATGGATTGGCATTTCCATTATCATTGGCGGCTTTGTTGGTGGAATGCTCGGCAGCCGCTTGCAGAAGCTTTTCAGCGAGAAGTTCCTGAAGTGGACATTGGCTATTACGCTTTTCTTCCTGTTCTTCCGGTTCTTCAAGATTGAGATCTGGATATAAGACCTGAGCAGGATTTGTAGATAAAGGGGAAGGAAGAAATAGTTTCCTTCCCCTTTTAATTACACGAGCTTATATCAAATGGAAGATTTTTTAGACAGTCTGTGGCTCAACATACTGGTATTAGTACATTACATTAAGACCTTTCTTGACCTCATATTCGCCCCCCTCAATTCCTTAGGTCCAGCCTTTGCAATATTCATCATTGCTTTTATCACGGTTATAATTACAAAGATCTTGACAAAGGCATTCATTACCAAACGATATAAAGAGCTCAAAAAGAATTTTGAGTACTGGCATAATATGCGTCAAGAGGCCATGAAATGTGAGGACCGCGAAAAAGCTAAATCGCTTGCTAAAAACATTGATCAGGCCGAACTTAATAAGGCGTATTACGACTATTTTTTTGAGGGGTTTTTGATCAGACTCATGACCAGGCTTCTGCCGA
>JAIVXD010000165.1:5219-5871 GCA_048636195.1 Anaerolineales bacterium | reverse complement strand
TGACATCTTGCAAGTTGCAAAGCAAATGATAATCCGCCTTGAGATCGGCCAGACCATACTTTTCACGCAAGGCAGCCTCAAGGCGTTCCCAGTCGGCCGTGGGATCATTCAGGTCAGCAGGGCGCAACTCCATGCAATAGTGTTTGATTGCCGGCTTGATGTCGATTGTCCTCTTCCCAGGTTCCTTGGCTATGATTTGGCTGTCTGTCTGACTCTCGTCAGGCACAAAGACCATCACGTCCCCTTCAATACGGGCCTGGCAGGCAAGGCGCCAGCCATTTGATTGTTCTTGGCCAACGAAGAACTTTGTCTCATCTTCTTCCATGGGAGAGAGATTATTAACACTCGAAGCAATGTCATGTTGCTGTAAGGATCCCTCAACAATCATCACTTTACACTTGCCGCACTGAGCCTGACCTCCACATACGTTTTGAAGATCCACCCCTAACTCTTGTGCGGCCTCCAGAATGGTTTTGTCTTCACTTACATGACCCCTACGTCCCGATGGTTCAAAAACAATAGAGTATTTTTGCTCGCCCTGTGTATTCACAGCTCTTTTCCTTCGATATTCATTATTCCTTGTTCGACATTCGATATTCTATGCATAATGAAAACCAGTAGAACTATCCAGAATCTATAATAAGCCAATGTT
>JAIVXD010000165.1:0-5209 GCA_048636195.1 Anaerolineales bacterium | reverse complement strand
GATTCGAATTTTTGTCCTCGAGATACTTCAATGTATTCCTGCGGTTAAAATCCTCATCTTCCTTGACCTTGCGAAAATTATCTCATTTCTGGATGGACACTATCCAGAATCTATATTAAGCCAATGTTTGTCAAAGTAATGGGGATGTGGGTAAGGATAGAGACCCTACTCTGTGCTCGCATCATGAAATCGTATTGTCACATCAACTGGAAGGGCCACGCCTACCTCCACCTCCATGGCCTTGAGAAGAGCCACGGAGACCGGGCAGGCCACATGACCGATATGTTTCGAGGAACATTGAAAAATCGGGGAATCAATAAAGTTTCTGAGACACTGCCCCCAATCAAGAGAACCCAGAGCCTCCCCCCACTCTATGATCATCTCGCAATCACTTGAGACGACAACCCTGACCATTCGAGCATCAACTTTGAGGACCTCTATTTTCGTGATGAAACCGCAAGAGCCGGCATCCACTTCGACCACGGTCACTGTAATGTCCCCTTCTCAATCATACCAGCCGAAGTCATTAATCGCTTTTGTCATGGCATACACATTGACCGGTGGTGCCAGCACGGGGAGCCCACATCCGGGGCCCAGGATAAACCCTCCAGGGGCTTTTTTCCCCTTTTCGATGGCAATTCTACTTAGTTCATAGACTTGATCGGGTGTGCCTGTCTGAATAACAGCCGGTTCGATATTTCCATATATAATGTCTTCTGGAAAATGCTGGGCGGCCACCTCAAGGTCTACCTCGTGGCCAAAACTGAGGACACTCGGGTGTCTCCATGGTGCTGCCTCAGCCAGCAACGGGAGATTGAGATTCTGGTCACCGCAGATATGAAAGCCAAACCGTTTAATTCCAAGGGATTTCAATTTCTCATGGTATTCCATATGATAAGGCAGGGCGAAATTTTTTAACATTTTTGGTGAAATAAGTTGATTGGACTCCGTGGGGGAACTCATCCAGGCAAAGATGTTCTCCGCGCCAAAGGATTCTATCCAGTAATTCATGACATTGAAAATGTGATCTATGGCCATCTTTAAAATCTGCTCGCAGAATTTCGGTCTTTTCATTGCCCATCTCAAAAACAGATCAATACCAGTAATATTGGCTGCCATTGCAAAAGGAGAACGGGAAAAAAAGAACACAGGAATATTGTGCTCCATTTGCAACTCTGAGAACCTCATGGCCTTGGGAATCCTGCCTGCCCTCTTAGGATCAGGCATTTTTAGCCTTTCTATATCACTTTCAGTCTGTACCGGATAGGATGTGACCACCAGGGCCCCTTCGTATTCACTCCTGGGCAGCCTTACCTCGCCGCCAAAGTCCCAGGCACCAAGAACAGTGTGGCCTGCATACTGGGGAATCGGATCCCAACCGTACTGCTCGGACGTCCATTGCATGGCGTAAAAACTCTTTTCCGGATCATCATAGGCATCGGCAACCGTATAACCTACATTTTTGGTGTTGAATCCGGTACTCATGGCACCCAAAGGAACATGATCTGGCTTCTGGTATTGAAAGAGAGCCTCCATTCGCTCCTGACTTGTCATGCTATCCTGTCTCAAATGCATGGTCATCCCTCACGATTTTTTCGGTTTCCTGTATATATGCCTAATCAGGGGAGGCATAGATAAGTTCGCTGTATGGTTTTCAGACAAATATTATCCCGTTAACGACGGGAATGCGGAATGCAGGAGTTCCCCCATATCCCACACCTTGATGCCCAACTCCTGTTCATACTTGCTCAAATTGATAAGGCATATGGGACACGTCACGATTATGTCCTTACAGATTCTGGCAAGTTCTTGTATGCGAATGGAGGATATCTGGCGACTGAGATCAGCAAAGGCATACTCCACAGGACCCCCACAGCATGCTGTGTCCAGTTTTGTGTTCTCTGGTTCCAGGAGTTTGATTCCCATGTTCGTTGCCAGCTTCCGTGCCTGTTCCACTATGCCAAGATCCCTGGTCATGACGCATGAATCGTGCATTACAAATTCTTTCGGAAGGTCTTTGTAACTGGCGTTTCCGAAGTCTTCTTTTCCCTCTGCTATAATCTCAAGATAATGCTTTACCCGGATGTCATAGTTTTCAATGTACTTAGGATAGATCTCTTTCATCATGAATGTGGTGTGAGGATCAACTGCAATCACCTCCTCCACATCATGGCCCTTGAGCAGTTCATAGACCTTATTTATGTGGGGCGCAATATCTTCTTCAAGACCCAGGTCATAAAGGAGGACACCGCTATAGGGTTCGGCCTCATAGAGGTATGAGGGATGCTCTCCGACACTGTTCAATGCAGCAACTATCCCTTTCAATACCCTGGTTCCCCTGGCCTTTATCTCTTTTGCACCTCTCGCCTTTAGCCGTATTACCGTCTCCCCGGCCAGGCGGTTGCCCATGGAAAGGGCCTTACCAAATCCCTTTATGGCAAGAAGCGGTTTAATAGATGCCACCATATCTGTTGTCTGAATAACGTATGGAAGCATCTGATACATTCTTGCCGTGAGTAATACGGTCTTGCCACCCTTCGGGAGCCCAAGCCCATTGGCCCACTCAGTCCAGTAGGTATGCCTGAAGCCCAGCGGGTCGCCGGTCCGTTCCATGTTCCCTTTCAGTGTGGACAGGGCTTGAGAAATCAGGCTTTTAGATCGTTGCATGTCTCCCTCCTTCCACCAACTTCCCGGACAGAAGAGATCTTCCCAGCTGGATAAGTTCACAGATTTCCAGATTCTGTCCTTTGCTTTTGCAAACGATTTCGCAGCGTTTGCATTGAAGGCAACTGTAAAGGCAAAAGGTCAGGGAATCATCGAATTCCAGCATGCCGTTGAGCAGGTATTTCATTATTTGCAGCCTACCATAGGCTGACATGCTTTCAACACCGTTTGAAGCCTGGTAGGTTGGGCATACATCAACACAGAATCGGCAGGCTCGGCATTTTGCGATTTCTTTCAGAAGAGCCTCGCGGATATTCGCGTTCTCTTTCACATCTCGCCCTCCAGATTTCCGCGGTTTAAAATGTTATTAGGGTCAAAGGTTTTCTTCAAATTTACCAGTAAATCATAATAGGTTTGACCGTATTTTTCTTTTAGAAAGGATGCCCGCTGGGCCGTCAGACCCCATTCGCCCCCGCAACCGCCGTATTTGACGTTCAGGGATTCCGTTTTTTTCCTTACTTCCATGGTCACCGCTTTTTTCACCTCGTTGGAAATATCCTTGGTGGGAATAAAGGCATAGGCGTGAATTGTCGGCGCACCGATATGTCCAAAGGAATAAAATTCATTGCCCTTGTAACAGTCCAAATTCAATATGATCTCTTTAGCTTCCAGAAAGGCATCCTTGAGCTTGTCGACCCGTACGGTAATCTCGCTGCCAAAAGTTGAGCCCAGACGATAGAGATAGTTACCGGCCTCGGCCCGGCTACTCCATATTTTGTTCCACTCTTCCTTGTCCTTGACAATTCTGGCTTCGATGGGGTTGCCTTCCTGTAAAAATTTCAGAAAGGCCTCGGCTTTGGCTTCGCATCCTTCCGGGGTTGAAGAGTTGATGGTCATCATGGCAACGGCTCCAGCAGGAGCTTCAAGACCAACAGCTTCAAACCCCACTGTAGACGCCTTTTCATCCAGATATTCAAAAAACATGGGCGTGGAAACACCTTTTTTATACATGGCCATGACCGTATCTATGATATCCTCGGTACACTTGTAATAGGCCACTATATTCTGCATATGTGGCAGCGGAATCAGCCGCATGCGTATTTTGGTAATCACGCACAAAAGGCCCTCGGAACCTACAAGAAATTTTGTGGCTTCAATTCCCGCAGGCTTTCTTGTAGATTCGGTGCCGGTTTGAAGAATTTCTCCGCTCGGAAGTACTACTTCGAGGCCTAAAACGTAGTCTCCCGGCTTACAAAGGGTTGCATCGACTGCATGGGCGCTGGTATTTACGGAGATGGAGCCACCGATGGTTGCGACCAGTTCACTACCAGGAAAAACGGGAAGCAGGGCACGATGTGGCGCCAGAGCTTTTCTTAATTTTCCGATATGCATTCCTGCTTCAACCTCAAAGTAGCCCCTTTCAGGAAAGATTTCGAGTTTCTGTAACCTTGCCATGTCCAGGACAATACAATTTGTTTTCGGCCGACCGAGACCTACCAGTGAAGTGCCGGAGCCATGGATGTGCACGGGTATCTTTTTTTCGTTGGCATATCGCAGCACCGCAGAAATGTCACGACTGCCTTCTGGTCTGACCACGGCATAAGGCATGTTGTGCTCTTCAACATCCCATGGCATTGTATCCTTCGCATAGGCCAAAGCGGTAGGTCTGTCTGTAAACGCGTTCTCTTTGCCAACCAGTTTTGCCAGATCTTTTGTTAATTTCTTAAGATCCACATCCATAAAGATTAACCTCCGGTTCAGGTATTTCCCAGTGCGTGAAACGGTACTTAACAAAACAGATTCTGTCGAGCGTTTGGCCGGCGAACGAGGCTCTCATGCAGCCTTCTTACTTCCCGCATATACGACAAAATTATAATATTTGTAAAAGCAGTCCACACTTAAAAATCCAGCACTGCACATCCAGCCCAGTTGCATATCGAGCGGTGCCGGTATATCGTAGGACATCCGTTCGTATATTACGCCCAGCTCATCTTCGGTCAGGTCTGTCTGCTCAAGGTGCTTCCGCCACTGCTCCTGGTAAATCTCTTCGATGTCATTTGTCGCCCCTCTGGCAAGCTCGGCGTGAATAAAAGTGCCGCCTGGAACTAAAGCATCATAAATCTTTTGAAAAAGGCGTTTCTTCCCGGAATCCTCCAGATGGTGTATCGACATGGCCGAAACGATCAGATCATATTCTCCGGGCAGAGGAGAGGTGTCATAGTCCATAACATGAAACTGTACTTTATCTTTTCCGTCAAACCGCTTCTTTGCCTTTTCAAGCATCTTTTCGGAAATGTCGAGTAGCGATACGGCTGCTTTCGGGAAAATATTGAGAATAAGGGCGGTCACCAGTCCAGTGCCTGCGCCCAGATCCAGGACAGTAAATTCGGCATGGCTTTCAAACGGTATGAGATGGATCAGGGTCTTGTAAAAATCATCAAAACAGGGAATCACCTTTTGCCGGTTCCGGTCATACTGAAGAGCCCCGGCATCAAATATCTTCTCAACAGACATGTAAATCTTTTCGGTAAATTTTCAATGTTGC
>JAIVXD010000164.1:0-5922 GCA_048636195.1 Anaerolineales bacterium | reverse complement strand
GAAAAGAATGTCAATTTGGAGCAGGAAAAGGCAAATAAGGTGAGGGAGAGGGCTGAGGAAAAAGCTGCAAAGGAAAAAGATAAGAAAAAAGCTGAGGAAATCCTTGATAGGGCTGATGCCCAGGTTGAGCGAATGGAAAAGAAAACCCAAATAGAGAGGGAAAAGGCAAATAAGGCGCAGGAGAGGGCTAAGGAGAAAGAGAAGAAATAGAACACCAGGAAGAGACATTAATCCGAAAGATAAACTCTCTCACAAATGAAATCGGCTTTCGTTTTCCCATATTCCTTGCAATGCTTCGGTTTTGTTTTGAAATTTACAAAAACCGCAAAGGGGTTTTGAGATCACTGACAGAGGACCCCTGCGGATTGCCATGCATTCATTCATTAATGAGGTAACGGAACATGATGCCATTCATTTGTCAGAGAGCCTGCAGGCGAATAAAACGGGTTGCGGCGGGTTGTTTCACAGTTCTCCTTATGCTGGGCGCGGTTTCCGCCGAAAATGTTCTTGACGATGAATCAAAGCAACGCCGGGTCGCCGAGATGTACGCAGAGTACAAGAAATCTTTTCCAGAGATATCCGATCTCTCGCCTGAGCAGGTTTTCAAGCTTATGAAGCGCGTGGACGTGGTATTCGTGGATGTTCGGGATTCAGAGGAGCAGGCCGTTTCCATGATTCCAGGGGCCCTCACGCATGGGAAATTCCTCGAAGATTTGGACTCCTATAAGGAACGCACGGTCATTGCGTACTGCACCATCAGTTACAGGAGCGGAAAGTTTGTGAGCAAACTACGGAAACGGGGCATCCATGTGATCAATCTGCGGGGAGGCCTGCTGGCCTGGCTCCATGCCGGAGGTCCGGTGCACCGGGACGGGATTCCCGTACGTAAGGTTCACGTCTATGGAAAGACATGGGATCTTGCTCCCTCGAGCTATGAAACCATTTACTGAGTCGGTCCTGAGCCGTTCCCGTAATACCTCCGGTAGTAATCCATTGTGTCCTCCTTACCGCCGCCCATCCTGCGCCTTAAGAGGTAGCGGGAAAAAAGCAGGAGCACCGTGGCTACATTCCCAAGGAAAGGCCCTTGTTCCCATCGTCTCGCCGAGACGACAGTTCCCTTGGGCAGGAAAAGGACCTCGCCCGCCCGCTTGATTCTGAGAGACAATTCCACGTCCTCCATCAACGGCAGGGGTGGAACCCCGCCCATGAGGGGGAGTACCTCGGTGCGGAAAAACTGCGCCTGATCTCCGAAAGCGATACCTATAAGCCGGGTACGCAGGTTATTGAGAAACGCAATGATCTTGTTTTTCCCCCCCGGCCTTTCGAACTCCATCCTCATGGCCCCTCCGGCTGCATACGGACGGCGATTCAGGGAATGAATCACCCTTCGGGAAGCTCCCGGAAGAAGACGGCAGTCCGCGTGGAGAATCAGGATAACATCCCCGTCAACCTTCTTCACCGCTTCCGCGATCTGTCTTCCCCGCCCCCGCTCACAGGAAATAACCGTGGCGCTGAGCCCCGCGGCCTCCCTGCAGGTATGGTCCAAGGAACCTCCATCCGCCACGAGTATCTGGGATACGGCTGGTTGTCTCATGACGGACTCGATACAATCCCCGATGTTCCCTTCCTCATTCAAGGTAGGGATAATGACGGAGAGGCGCTGTACCCCGTGAAAGGATCGCTTTTGCATTGAAACCCCGGCCTCCCCGGTTGCCATGCACGGCGAAATTTTATCCCGCAATTTCCTGCAATCCGGATCACGCAATCCGCTTCTCCTTTCTGTCAAACGGCCAGAGTGGACCCCGCAGGCGTTCCCAAACAAGGAGGAACCAGACAGGGGCAAATTCCAGCCACACGATCCCATTGTCGTGAAGAGAGGTGAGTCCTTCGGTACGTAAATAGTCACGCATGTAGTATAGGGGAAGCAGAATGCCCAGCACCAGAAAGGGGAGCCGGGGGGTGACGGCAAGAAAGGGCAGTATCCAAAGGGAGTACCAGGGAAACTGAGTCGGGCTGAGGAAGTAGAGCCCCGCAACCACCAGGAGGAGCCGCTTGTTTAACTCCCGGGGATCGTCGGTATCCTTCCGTATCAGCCAAAACGTCCACCCGAGGACCAGGGCAAATGACGCAGCGCGGGCAACGGATTGGGCATGGAAAGGATACAGATCCAGAAACCGCAGAAGAATCTCCGCCGCCCATAATATAAGGAGAAACAGGGCGTCATTCATCTCCCAGGTCTTTCCATAGGCCACGAAACCGGAACTGGCATCCAGTCCGCTGAGGGCCATGGGAAGAAAGAGCATAAGCGATATAAAGCCGAAAAGGAGTATTCCTAAAAGGAGTTGCATTCTGTTCCGGAGGGTGGACCTCAGAATCACCGGGACCAGAATAACGGGCCAGAACTTGACCCCCACGGCAACACCGAGAGCGGCACAGGCGTAAAGGTGTCTCTTCTTGAGGGTAAAAATAAGGGACCCGAGCAGGAGAGGAAAAAGGAGGACATCCATGTGACCCGAATTATAGATCTCTTTCACCAGGAGTGGATTCCACCAGTACACCACCAGGCCCGCGAGGGGAAATTGCCTTTTTCGAAGGACATAAAACAGCATCCAGAGGGTTACCCCGTCACAGAGGAGCAGGAGCGTCCTCCAAGCGAACAGGCTCCATGGCGACAGGAGGTGTCCCAGGGCAAAGGCGACCTGGACGATTGGCGGGTAAATAGTGCGCAAATAGGGATAGTTAATCCTTTCGGGCACGGGTGACGCTTCTTCGGCCAACTGACGGAGTTTCTCCGGGATCCCGGGGGAGACACCCCGGCGCACATCCCCGGGCGAGAACCGGTAGGGATTGAAACCGCTGGCCAGCACCCCGCCGTCCCACAGATACCGGTAGTGATCGTCCTCCAGCATGGGTGTGGAAACGAACATGGGCATGCGCATTGCAAGCCCCAGTGCGATGAACCCAATGGCCATTCTTCTGTCAAGACGAATACGCCTGAATGAAGATACCGCGAAGAGGTGGATGATCCCTGCGGCCATCATGACCCCCACGAGCCACAAGATCGGTTTCTGTTGATCCTGGACCTCGTAGTCGAACCCCCGGGACAGGAGCGCAAGGAAACACATGAGGAACACCAGGACGACACCGGCCGTCCACCCTTTGAGAGACGGGGGATTCTCATGGTTCCGCGGATTCCTGTCTCCAGGCCCATCCATAGGTGCTTGCGCTGCCTCCTGCGTTTTTCCCAATTGGGTTTGCATGCGTGTTTCGTGTTTGGGACGCAGTTAACTATTTAACTTAAGTTTACCCTGCCAGTGAATATTTTCCAGCCTTTGCCAGCTTCTCCCCTCGAATTGCTGATTTGCTTACAGCCGGAACTGATATTTTTAATCTGCGGGCAATAGATGACATGGTGATTCCCAGTTCTCTTACCGCCCAGTAGCATAAAAGACTCCGGGCTTCGACAATGTGGCGATACCTTCCTGCAGCCCAAACATCCTCTATCTTCATACCTAATACCTCAGCCACTCGGGCTGCCGTTTTATCTAAGGTGAAGCCACGGGATTCAAGGTCGTATTTTCTTTCCATTGCCTCGTTGGCAGAAGCAAGGACTTTTTCCACAAAATCCCCGTTACCTAAAATCCTTTCATCGCTTTTCTGAAATATCTTTGCTCTTTTAAGCGCTTTTACCGCAGTCCACCCTCCGGCGCTGCGAACAAGGCCTCCTCCTGTGAGATCCGATCGTTTTCCATGGATAATACCCTTTTCAACAAACGCTCTGTATGCACGTCTGGCAGGACCAGCCTTCTCACCAAACATTCCCAAAACTTTGTCCGTATCCTGCCAGCCGTTTTTTCTTTTTGCCATTAAAACGCTGTGACCGCAGTACTGATGTCGTTCAAGTTGTTTCATGTCCTGTACGAGGCTGGCTCGAAGTGGGTTAAGATGAATGTAACGCACCAGTTCCAGCAAGTAGATGTCCTCCTGGCACAGAATAGACTTGTAGCGGTTCTGGAAGAGGTGGCCGTTTCTACGGTGTCTGCGGTTATACCAAAGGGCGTAACCGGTCAAAAGCCGTCGCATGATCGTAGAGATGGAAACTGTTCCGGTCCTGAGCAGGAGGTGAAAATGATTGGGAATAAGTGCCCAGGCATAGCAACCTGTTTCGGTTTCTTTCAGGATACCTCCGAGTCGAACCAAAAAATTGTCCCTGTCGGCATTGTTCTCGAATATTTGTCTTCTTTCAATGCCCCTGGCAATGATGTGGTGGAGGGCTCCCGGAGCATCTATTCGTGATTTTCTTGGCATGCAACCCGAATAGCATACCCAATTCAAATTATCAAGTTAAATAGTTAACTACGTCCCTTAGCGTCCCCCAAATTTTACTACTTTCATTTTTATAATTAAATTAGTATATAGATTTATACATTCAAATTTTTCCAATTGGTACGAAATTTGAAGTACAATTTTAATGAATTCGTAAAAAGTAGAGTTCATCATATGTTTGGTTTTTCGTGTTTGATGTTTGGTATGACATACATGCTGAGACAATAGGGTAAAGGGAGCAATAAAATGGCAAGAAATAGGCTTCAATATTTGATTATAATTGCATTGGCTTTGGCCTTCGGTATTACTGCATGTGCGGGAGGGAATCGTGCAAATCTAAAAAAATTGAATTACAACAAAGAAAATGAACTAAGACAAAACTGGAAAGATTACACTGTTTATAAAAGGGCTCGGGACTGGCGCAGTCCACGACCCGGTGTTGCCGCTTTTTTATTTAAATTAAGGGATGATAAAAAAATCATAATGGATAATCGTTGGGTAGAGGTGACAACCGAGGATGAAATGGCAAAAACCAAAATTGTGTCTCTCACTAAATCCGTAGAAATCTTAGGACAAAACAAAGAGCTGTATGGCTATCTGGTACATCGCTCAGATGATCTTGTTAATGTTAAAATAATTGATGAGCAAACCGTAAAGCTGTTCTATCACTATTATCAAGGCTATTCCTTTTAGTTTTATAATTATCGTCATATTTAAAATGAAAGCCTTACCGGAAAAGCTCTTGGGGCTTTTACAAACACTTGCGGCGCTGATGAAATCAACGCGAAAAGAAAAAGGCTGTTTGAGCCATAATGTCTTCCAGGATATCGAAAACGACAATAGCATCAACGTGGTCCAGCTCTGGGAGAGCCGGGAAGATTTGGATGCCCACTTGCGGTCGGATCGATTCACTGGGCCGTGTTTCGGGACGTTTTTCGGCACGCAGTTACGGTCGCCGACGCCATGCATATTCCCGAGAATTCGGAATACATTCAAGAAAGCGACACCCTGGAAAAAGCATTGAACTATTACGTAATGGGTGTTCATCAACCGCTGATCGTTAAAAATGGTGATACGGTCACAGGTTTTTTGCGGTTTGGCGACATCTTCGAAGTCGTCCGTGAGCGCATCTTGAACTGTAATTTAGAGTAATCCCACCCCATCAAAGTGCGGATGGCCGATGCCTTTCACTCTTTTTTCACGTTGCTTTAAATGGGTTCTATTCGAAAAGGCCCTATCCGCAAAAGCTTCGCCGTGTTAAATACTTCGACGTCGAACATATGAACGCTGGTAAATCCACATTCCCTTATTGAGATATTAGGAAAAATGGGCCGAAAAAGGCACGAATTACGCTGATTTAAAGGCAGCATTGACCATAGCCAGCGCCTCTTCCTGAATCCTCTCCAAATGCGCTTTCCCCTTGAAGCTTTCCGCATAAACCTTGTATATCTCCTCAGTGCCAGAGGGTCGAGCTGCGAACCAGCCATTTTCCGCTACAACCTTCAAACCACCGATGGGCGCGTTGTTCCCTGGTGCGTGGGTTAGTTTAGCTATTATAGGCTCTCCGGCGAGTTGCGTTGCTGTGACCATGTCGGG
>JAIVXD010000163.1:0-5938 GCA_048636195.1 Anaerolineales bacterium | reverse complement strand
CAGTACCTATTCATTTTCAAGTTGAGAAGCAAGCATAATTCAATTCAATTTCATAATTTGTTTGACTTATTATCAGTAGCTTATTAGAAATTTAAAATATAAGCCATTAAGAACCTGTTGCCATGAAAAAAATAGTTGTTTTAGACGAGGGAAAAAAGGCGGCCTGATCATGCAGCGCAATAAGAAGCCCAAGAAAAAGAAACCTGATCATCCATCCCTGCTGAAGTCAGAGGAAACCCTTGTCACTTCCCTCCTTGAAGATTTCAAAAATGTCGACCCCGCAGAGATTGTGGCCAGGATTCCCCACTCGCACCTTGCCGGAATCTTTTTAGAGCGTTTACCCCTCGATAATGAGTTTCCTGTCCCGTTGCTGTTAGCGCTCGATGAGGCTTTCAAGGATAAAAAGGTCCATAAGCTGGTTAAACGGATCCTCTTCAGGCTCAAGCAAAAAGGAGTTCCCATTGATGAGAGTTTCCCCCAAAGGGCGAGTCATGATACGATCTTGACACGAACTCAAAAGGAGGAGCCTGTTGCCTATATTGGACCTATTGCAGGCACAATTGGTTCCAGGGCAGTCCTTATTCTATTTCAAAGTGCTGTAAAGGGCTATCAAGCTGGGATAGGTCTTATTTCGGAAGCAGAGGGAATTCTTCAGTTTCTCTACGGTCCCTTCAGTAAAAAACGATTAAAGGAAATCAAAGGCTCCCTTTCACAAGAGGCCGGACCACTTGTGGAAACATCTTTGCCCCATGCTGCCACTATTCTCGAGATCGCATACCGGCGTCATATGGAACTGCATTCTGATGCCCCCTCCCAATATCCTGAGCTTAGGCCACGGCTATTGGAAAACGTTACCATACTCGATCGACCGATTATCTATGACTTTGTGTCGGAGATCCCTGGTGATGGCACATTGACGGATAGTCAACTTGGGGAATTGTTCGCCCACAATTTAATGGAATCATGGCTCATTGACTTTGAAGACCTAAAGCCTTTTATGGAAGATATCCTAAAGGTGGAGGGCAGCCCAATCGTTCTTTCGGACGCACAAAAGGCCGATCAGGTCAGGCAGATAAAAGAAAAAAGTATAGAGGGACTATTTCCGGGACCCAGGAGAGCCCTACTGAAGCATAATTTAGAGGAAATGGCCTACTTTTTTTTCAAATTGGAGCAGGATGAATATTCCAGGGTGGCCCTGACTGCGGCCCGAAACCTGGACGAGGAAGACACCATCTTAAGGAAAAACATGGTAATTGAATTTCTGCTGGAGCGAAGTATGCAGTATTACATGGACTTGGCGGGGGAAGAGGGTGCGGAAGATGAGACCTTGGAACCTGATGATTCCCCCCGTATTATATTGCCCTAAATTAGGAGGTACCCATGCCCATTACTATTTCCGTGAAGACACATACAAGAATTGATATGGTTGATATTACCTCGTCGGTTCAGAGCGAAATTTCAAAGACAGGCGTAACAGATGGCATTTGTGTGGTCTATGTCCCCCATACTACGGCGGGTATGACAATCAACGAAGGCGCTGACCCTGATGTCTGCCAGGATATGATTAAAAAATTCACTGATCTTGTGCCCCCAGATGCCGGTTATCGACACATGGAAGGAAATTCCGACAGCCATATCAAGACATCAATTATAGGCAGTTCTGTCACCGTGATCGTTGAAGATGGTCGCCTGGTGCTTGGTACATGGCAGAAGATCTTTTTTTGTGAGTTTGATGGCCCGAGATCGCGAAAGGTCTACGTTAAAGTCTAAGGGGCGACGGAAAAGCATATCCTAATTCCGGCTGTGGACCCATCTTGTTTTATGTTTACCCACAAATTGACTATTTTCGATTGGCGATTGACGATTAAAGGGAATTTAGTTTTTTTCTCATCGCTGATTTGTGTGAAGGCCTTCGTTCATTTGAGGCTTACTGTGGGAGCGACCTTCCAGACGCGATTGTCGCGGTGTAGCGGCTGGAAAGCCGCTCCCACATAGTATAGATTATATGACTTCCACACTAATCCTCGATGTGTCATATTTTTCAATAGTCAATAGACAATAGTCAATAGTCAATCAGATAAGCCTAACAGACTTCGGGTCCAGCCCGGCCTCCATAAGCCAATCCTGAACTGCCTGGTAGAGAAGCCTATAATAGTTTTCCGTGCCCCCCAGGCCCCGCCTGCCAAAGTAATAATTGATCTCAAGAAAAAAGGGGGCTGGCCGTTTCAAAGAAAGAGGGAACACGAAATCAACGGCTGCCAGGTTGATCCCGGTTTTTTTAGAGAAGTTCCGGGCCTGCTCCTTTCCTTTTTCCTGAAGATCCGGCTCCCAGTCATGATCAATAATTGCATCCCGGCTTATGGTGGTGATGACCTGTCCCGGTTTATTGGGGCGCTTCCAGTAGGTAATAACCTGCTTTCCAATAATCACCGCCCTGAGCACATTCCCGCCCGAAGGCACAAATTCCTGGGTAACAAACCCTGACATACCGGACCTTTCCCGGAGGATCAGATAATCCAACGCCTCTGACAGGGAGGACCTGTCTTCTACAAAGTATACACCCTCTGCCTCATGGCTTTTGTCGTCTTTGATCAAAAAGGGCAGGTTATGGGGAAAGAGCTCCGGGTCTGGATAGGCTTTCTTGAACTTATCGACCGTTGGCCAGCGCAACGTCACAGGGTGTAAGAGCCCGAAGCCTTTGAACAAAAGGCTCTGCCCCATTTTTCCCGGGTATTTGAAACGCATTTCATAATTTGGAAATATGAGCGCATCAGACCTTGAACAGGCTTGAAAGAGATCCTCCGGGCACCCCTGCGGGAGGACAATGGCCTCTGCATCCCGGATCAATTCGAGATCAGGGGAATCAAGGCGGCGAGCCCCAAGAATCACTTGAACATGTGTTTCAAAACATGGATGAAAAGAAAGGATCATGAACGGTTTGACTTTGCCCCTTTCAGGAGTTATATTTTTTGTGTATTTTATATCAGGTATAAGGAGAGAGACAATGCCAATCTTTGAATTCAGGTGCATGGACTGTGGTGATGTGTTTGAAAAGCTGTTTATTCGTTCAGATGAAGAAGTGAATATGGCATGTCCCCAGTGCAAATCCCAGTCACTTGAGCGGGTGGTCAGCAGGGCTAACTATGCAATGGGTGTGGGCCCGGGCGGAAATCAGCCGAAAATGACGTCTAAACACTGTGGCCCTTCGAATCAATGTATGACCCTTGATTTACCTGGGCACTCAAAGTGATAATCCCTGTAACAAACAATGAGTGAAAAGCGAGATCAAATCCATATTCTTGATGAACTCGATGACATTGACAAAAGTCATATCACCGAACTATTCTTTGATGAAATTGTCCCGAAACTCAATAGGATAGATGCGCGAATCGGAACGCTTAATTGTGATTTTGCAGGAGATCAATATAAAAGCTGGAATATACAGTTCAAATCAAAAGGGCAGGGTTTTGAAATTGTCGACTTTGAATATGATGAGGATTCATGTAGTTTCTGTCTGGATCCCTAATAAACGGCTAAGGACTTTGGAATTTTAGGGCATGCCTTATGATTGAAAGCAAATTTATTGGAAGAGACCTTGTAAAAAAACCCGTCTGCCCGTTCTGTGGGATGTTTATTGAAAAACCCAAGGAGCTGACCACACGAATGCCGGGTGAAATGCCCGTAGGGTCGTGTTCATGTGGTGCCGTGTATGCTTGCGATGAAACCGGACACAACTTAGGTTCGGCCATGATTGAAGCGCTGGTATTCGGGTGTGATTTGGATACTGACCTCGCCTGGGGCCTTCTGCCTGATGACGATTATGTAGAAGAAATCGTTGAGCATTATGACTATGTAAATCATTCTATTGTAGCCGGTGGGGTTTTCGAAAGCCGTAGAATTTCAGGCGCTCTTTACTTCATACGATTGCATGACGACGTTCAAGAGGTCACTTCCGAGGGCGTGCAAAAAAGACTGGATAAGGCCACCTCTCCTGCTCCCAAACCTTTAAATAACCATACCGGAAAAAAACCTTTGTCCAAAAAAGAAATTGAGGGCCTTGTAAAAGACTTCAGGGTTGACTCTGTCGTCAGCGTAGCAGGGGAAGATAAAAGAATAATAAAAAACCTGCAGCGCTTACTCTATTCCGGAGATGATCTGTTTCGCAAGAGGGCCGCAGAAATCCTGGGCCACGTATCGGCAGTTATTGCTGAGAGTAACCCCGGGTCCATTTCCAGACTCCTCCAGACGTTGTTTTACGGTATTACGGATACGGCGGCGTCAAGCTGGGGTGCTCTTGAAGCGATCGGGGAGATCATCGGCAATAAAACCGAACTCTTTGCCGGCTACATCCCTCAGCTTTATCAATTTCTAACTAATGAATCACTGCGGGCCCAGGTGCTCCAGACCATTGGGAGGATCGCAAAGTCAAGACCGGATCTAATACGCAAGGTCACTTTTCGCTTTATCCCTTACCTGGGTGATTCTGATCCTAAGGCCCGTGGATATGCTGCATGGCTCATGGGGAACCTAAGCGCTGCTGAAGCGCAAGATGACCTGGAGAAGCTCCGGGGGGATCCCCACGAGATCCATATCTATGAAAATGGAGAAATGGAGAAAAAGACAGTGGGTCAGGTGGCATCTGAGGCCTTGGGGAAGATAAGTGAACTAAAGTGACTAAAGTTGTAACTGCTCAATATGCTGGAGCAGCATAAAAGGCTCACGCCTAAATTCCTAACCCGGAGTTTACCCCTGGCCCAGACCTGGCTTTACGAGAGTAGTTTTATGATCTAGGCCTCCAAAGCTTTGCAACGTAAATGCCCCGTGCCGTGCAAGTCGCACCAGGGCAGGCCGTAAGGGTTTTATCCACAGGATATTGAGCAAATACCTAAAGTTGTTCAAAAACATTGAAGGAATCTTTTGTTTTTTCTCTTTTTTTCCAACATCTTTTCACTGAGAACGGTAGATATTACACTAATTCTGCGGGGAGCGTTTTAATGGCCCTGGAAACTGATATTAAAAGCGATGCCCTTTCAGGGTCTCTCCTTCCAGCCTCCTTTAGTAATTCACCGGAAAGCAGATAGAGTTCCTGATATGCCCTATCCAGATCAAATATGGGATAGGTTTTGCCGCTTTTAAACCCGGCCTTTCCGCACACCCGGGCCTTTCCCTGGATTGCTGTGGGGATCCCATAGACCCGGCATGTAATGGGCCTGTGGAAATAAAGGGTACAGTCTTGATGATCGTCTAAGAGGGGGCACCTGATTCTCTCTCTTGCCAGGGATTCTGTTCCCATCTCAGGGGCCTTGCCGTTTGTTTGCAGCCTTTTCTCAAGTTTCTTGAGCTCCTTGTCAGCCTTATTGCCCCGTAAAAGGGCTGCCCGCCTTTCTTTTCTGCCAAGTTTGTCAAAATTGCGCTTAAGGTAAACAGCTTCAATCAGGAAAAGGCCAAACAGGGCGTGGCAGCAATCGGAGCAGCGGGGCTTACACTTGATACACTCCGGAAATTCTTTCTTCATTTTTTGAAAGGCCTGGTCGGCTTTGGCCACTAAGAGTTCATAACGCTGTAATAAGTGGGTAATACTCATTGAACTTAGTGCTCTGCGGTAAAAAAGATGGGAATTCCTATACGATCAATCTGCTCGGTGGGGTGCCAGTTTTTTCAGAAATTCCGGATGGGTCTTAAATCCAAGGGAGATGGCTTTGTCCACATGTTCGATGGCCTTTTCATAATCCTCATTGTTATAGTATGCAGACGCAAGATTATTGTGTCCTAATGCAAAATCAGGCGCCATTTCTACCAATTTTTCCCCTGTCTCGATGGCTTCCTTTACATCGTCTTTCTGGAGATAGGCGTTCATCAGATTACTCCACGCCTGTACAATATCCGGGTTCAGCTCGATTGCCTTTTTAAGGGCACCAATTGCTTCCTCTGTCTTAAG
>JAIVXD010000162.1:0-5977 GCA_048636195.1 Anaerolineales bacterium | reverse complement strand
TACTGTAAACTGACTGGCTACAGCAAGGAAGAATTAAGCGAAGTGAAGCGCTTTACGGACATAACCCCCGAGGAGTGGCATGAGGTCATGACAAAGGCGGAGGAGAAGATCCGTCAAACCAAACAGCCGCAACGTTTTGAAAAGGAATACATCCGCAAGGATGGCTCCAGGGTTCCTGTGGAGGTTTGGGAACATCCAATTTTTGATAGCAAGGGTAATCTACAGCACTTTTACTCATTTATTATCGACATAAACGACCGCAAGCTCGCGGGGGAGGCCTTGAGGAAAAGCGAGGCGCGCTATCATGCATTATTGGGGGACAACCCAATTGAAACGATCCTCGTAGACCAGGAAGCGAGAGTGATCGATTCCAACCTGTCGAAGATAAGTTCAGGCGGAACAGTCCCTAATATTGGGGACGTGATGTTCAAGGACTATGCTGGAGAACTTGGCGTAGGTATGCATACGGAATTGATTGAATGTATGAAATCGGGCGCATCAAAAGAGTTCCCTGAGAAAAAATATGGGAACAGATTCCTTCGTGTAAAGATTTCACCTTTTTCCGGCGGGGCCATCATAACTTCAGTGGATACAACAGAGCTGAAACTGTTGAATGAGACGCTCAAGGAATCAAGAGAAGAATACCTCAAAATATTTGAGAATGCGGCTACTGCCATTGTGATTGTTGAAGAGGATATGACACTCTCAATGGTCAATAAGGAATTTGAAAAATTCAGCGGATATTCCAGGCAAGACCTGGAAGGCAAGATGAAATGGACTGAATTTGTTGTTGAGCAGGACGTTGAGACGGTGAAAAGATATCATGCCAGGATAAGACAAAGAAAAGGGGAAATGCGGGGTGAGTATGAGTTTTGCTTTATTGACAAAACCGGGAATGAAAAGGATGTTATTAATAATGTAGGAATGATTTCCGGGACCAAAAGATGTATAGCGTCGTTGTTAGATATTTCTTCCCATAAACATGAGTTAGAATTGCGCGTCGCTGAACTTAGACAAGCACACGACGAACTATCTCAGTACTCTCACATATTGTCTTACGACCTTCGAGCCCCCTTGCGGGCTATTCGCAATTACGCCGAATTCTTGCGCGAAGATCTGGAAGAAACTTTAAACGAAGATCAAAAATTGTATCTGGATGGACTTGACCGTGCGGTACGAGAGGCAGGAGACATGGTTCAGGACCTCCTGGAATTTTCGCGGATTGAGGGGCAGGGTGTCCCCATCGAGAAAGTCCATATGGGAGATTTTTTAAGGGAACTGATCGACTCTTTACAAGTGTTGTCCGGCGTGAACGTTGTGATTGGAAATGACTGGCCAGCCATTGAGGTGCAACCGTCGCTGCTTTATGAAATCTTTTACAGGCTCATTGACAATGCAGTAAAATTTAACAAATCCCCCCAAAAACTCATTGAAATTGGCTGGCGAGCGGCTGATGAAGATAGCTATGAGTTCTATGTGCGAGACAATGGTGTAGGGATTAAGCCGCGCTACAAGGAGAAAATTTTCGGTTTGTTTGAAAGGCTGCACACCTTTGAGGAGTATCAGGGAACGGGAATTGGCCTGGCCGTCGTGAAAAAGTGTACTGATAAACTGGATGGCTCAATACGCCTGGAATCAGAACCAGGCGAAGGAAGCACGTTCTTTGTGACACTTCCACGGGCACAAGAAAAAAGTGAGTAAGACTAGCGAAGCCAAGGCCTCAAACCGACGAGTTTGTGTGCGTTTATCAAATTTGTTGCTTGAGGCGTAGAGATGCTGGTTGCTGGATGCTCGATGCTGGTCGAAGATCCCGTCTTTAGCGGGGATAAAGACTTTCCCATTTACAGTGCCTGGAAATATTATCAATTTGTTGTACGGTCCTTTTCGAAAGATTAAAAAAGTGATAAAATTTCTTATTTCATCCAGTATCTTTACATTATTTGCACCACAATATATTGAAACTCGGCTCAAAATTTAAGATCTTGGCCTATATAGACGGCTAGATACGATGTGTGCTTGACACAAGGAATTTCAGTTCATATTCTACTTTGGTTGGACAGCACCTGTTATTTCGACCTGTAACACCTATTTTGATGAATGTCCATATGAGTGATACTGATCTCAAATTCAGCAAGAGAGCCTGGATGTCGTTAAAGCATTCCCCTTTGGCGGATGTGATCAAGTTCTTAGTTGTCATAGGCTTGATTATCTGGTTGATGGGCTATGGCACCGGGAGTCTGGCTTATAACTGGCAGTGGTACCGGATTCCCCAATACATTTTTACTTTTGAAAATGGCAGGTTTATAGCCGGGCCCCTTCTTGATGGACTGGTGGTCACTTTTCAAATTACAGGTGTGAGCCTGATCATTGCGTTTCTCCTTGGGTTGGTCACCGCACTCTTCCGCTTGTCAAACTCCTTTTTGGCAAGGGCCCTGGCCAGGGGATACCTGGAACTCATCCGGAACACACCGCTTCTCGTGCAGATCTTTTTCATCTATTTTGTGCTGGGGCCGATACTCGGTATCAGTCGTTTTTCCTCAGCAGTCCTTGCATTGAGTCTTTTTGAAGGGGCCTATGGGTCAGAAATCTTTCGCGCAGGGATTGTCTCCATTCACAGGGGACAGTGGGAGGCTGCCCACAGCCTTGGCTTCAACACCTTCAACACCTATAGATATATCATCCTGCCCCAGGCTATAAGAAGGATTTTGCCACCGCTCACCGGCCAGGCAGTGTCCCTGGTCAAAGATTCTGCCTTGGTGAGCACTATCGCCATCTATGATCTGACCATGCGGGGGCAGGAGATTATCGCGGAAACATATCTTGCCTTTGAGGTGTGGTTTACAGTAGCCGCCATCTATCTTCTCATTACGGTGACTCTTTCCATGATTGTCAACATCATGGAGAACCGCATGGCGGTTGAAACATAGGAAAAAAAATTGAAAGGAGACATGTTATGAAAATTAGATCTTTGGTAATACAGTCAGCAGTGGTTATTGTCCTGGTCATTTTTACAGCAGGCGTGGCGTTTGCGGGGAAGGTACAGCAGCAACTCATCGCTGAGAGCACTGTGGAACAAGTGTTAAAACGAGGTGTCCTTAGAGTGGGCATGTCCACCTTTGTGCCATGGGCCATGAAAGACAAGACTGGCAAATTGATCGGTTTTGAGATCGATGTTGCCACCCGGCTCGCCAGGGACATGGGGGTCAAGGTGGACTTCGTACCTACCAAATGGGCAGGTATTATCCCGGCCCTCCTCACCGGTAAGTTTGATGTCATTATAGGGGGGATGGGGGTACTCCCGAAACGCAACCTGAAGGTCAACTTCACAATACCCTACGATGTCACTGGCATGTCCATTGTCGCCCACAAAGAGCTTGCTGCAGGATTTAACAGCCTGGAGGATTTCAACCGTTCCCATGTGGTAATTTCCGTGAGGTTAGGCTCAACGGCTGTGGCTGCCGCCAAGAAATTCATGCCCAAGGCCCAACTGCGCATGTTTGATGACGAGTCGCAGGCCTATCAGGAATTGATCAATGGCGGGGCTCACGCCGTAATTGGCAATGCACCCATGCCCACATTCCAGGCATTAAAGTATCCTGAGAAACTTTTCATTCCGCTCAAAGGGACGTTTACCAAAGAGCCCATCGGCTTCGCCGTGAAGAAAGGGGATTTTGACACACTCAACTTCTTCAACAACTGGATTATTGTTGTCCAGGCCGAGGGCTGGCTCAAGGAACGAAAGCACTATTGGTTCGGAACTAAGGACTGGGAGCATATGATCAAATAGCGAATCCTCAACAGGACTGCAACGTTAGGGTGAGTTAAGGTAAGTTCTCAATAACTCCTGGCTGTATTAGGAAAATCCCCCTCAATCCCCCTTTGCAAAAGGGGGAAGGTTCGGAATGCCCGGACTTATTGAGATGTTACGAGTTAAGGGGAGATTTTTGATACCAAAGAAAACGAAAATTGGGTCTCTCGACATCATTGTAGGCCTGCTGATCCTGGCGGTTGGAGGGTATATCATATACAGGGTTACGGTGGGCCTCAATTATAAGTGGGATTGGGCGGCCATACCGCAATATCTCTACCGCTATGACGCTGAAAGAAGCGAGTGGGTTCCGAACCTGCTTATGCAGGGGCTTTTTACCACCATTCGGCTCAGTATATGGGGGACAATCCTTGCAACGATCATTGGCACAGTGATGGGACTGTGCCGTGTAAGCCGCAGCCTCTTTAACCGGCTCATTGGGCGGACTTATGTTGAATTGATCCGGAATCTCCCACCCCTTGTGCTGGTTTTCATTTTCTACTATTTCTTTGCCGGCCAGATCATGACGGTCCTCGGGGTGGATGAATTTGTCCAATCACGGTCTGAGTGGACCCGGGCCTTTTTAGGGTTTGCGTTTGCCTCACCTTCGATGTTTTCTGCATTTCTATCGGCCCTGATTACCCTTGCTGTTTTTGAGGGGGCCTACATTACAGAAATCGTCAGGTCAGGTATCCAATCCATTGAAAAGGGCCAATGGGAGGCTTCGCGCGCATGTGGGTTAACCCGGTGGCAGCAAATGCGTTACATTATCATGCCGCAGGCAACGCAAAGGATTCTTCCCCCTTTGGCAGGCCAGTTTATCTCCACCATCAAGGACTCTGCCATTGTTTCGGTTATTTCGATCCAGGAATTGACGTTTCAGGGAATGGAGCTGATGTCTGCCACATATCTCATTTTCGAGGTCTGGATTACCATTGCGGTGTTGTATCTGATACTGAGTCTTGTATTGTCTCTTGGCGTTGAGCGTCTGGAGATTTATATGAGGAGGAGCGAATCCTAAAAGGGAGGCGTCCTCTTTTCCGGTATATATTTATGGGGAATCTTTTCCTCGTTCCACTCTTTTGAGACATAAAGGTTACAATAACAGCTTCCATACTCCTTTACATCGGCTTCTCTGTACACACATGGACAGAGGATATCCTGATCCGTTTTGCGATCGCCTGATGACAGCCTGCATGGACACGACATATAGCCGTAACGCTTTTTGTTTACAAGAAGGGCATCCATGAGTTCAAAGACCCTTTTGCTGTCCTTACTAAAAAAGTAGCCTTTTGGTTCCTGGACTTTTTTTAGGGTTTCATATAATTTTTCTGCTTCGTTCATAACCCAAGTGCCTCCTTAATCTCATCTTCTTTATATCCCACAATGACCTTATCACCAATGATAATTGTAGGAAAAGAGCAATTTGGATTCATTTTTTTCACGTCTTCGATAATGGCGGTCCTTTCGTCTCCTTGAAGCAAGTCCACATCCGTAAAATCATACTTGACATGGCATTCATCCAGGAACGTCTTGGTTGCCCTACAATGACTGCAGGTGCTAAGGGAGTAAATCTTTACTGAATTATCCATTCCTAACCTCCTCTTTTTTTCTTTTCCACTCCAAATATTGACCGTGGGTGAAAGCCGTACCCAACTCGGATGGAGCATGTGTATGGACGCTTTTCTGGCAGAGGCGACATCGGCTGTTGTTGCACATCTGGCACTGATAGCAGTCCGGACATTTGGTTTTCTCATTTGGGTCCGTCGACACTGTTAAATCCATTACCTAAATTGAGCATCACCCAAAAACTTAGGGGCTTCGCCCCAATTGGAATGTTGGAATGATGGAACACTGGAATAATGGGTTTTGGGGAATTGACGGAATGGGTTATTGGGAAAATCAAGTTGACAAACCATAAGAGAAATGAGAAATTCGGATCTAATCCATTCGGTAGAAGACGAATTTACATCATTCCATTATTCCACCATTCCATTATTCCATGTGTGAGGCAAGATTACCAAGCCTCAGTAAATATCTATAATTTCAATAAGTTGTAGAATTTCCGAGACGTATATTTGTTACCTTGGCATAGTCTCAAAGGCGGTAAAAAATGAAATCACAATCCAAAGAAAAAAGATGGTGGACTGGAAATCTCTTTATCTCGCT
>JAIVXD010000161.1:0-5981 GCA_048636195.1 Anaerolineales bacterium | reverse complement strand
TTTTCGATTGACTATTGACGATTTAGGGAGGTCTATTCCAATCATCAATAGTCAATATTCAATCGAAAATCCATTAGTGTCCGATTACCTGGTGATTCGGTGGGCTTTCAGGCGCTTGTCTTTTAATGTCATGAATGTCTACAGACACGGTCTTTGAGATCCCGGCATTTTCCATGGTTATCCCATAGAGCCGGTCGACTATCTCCATGGTTCTTCGACTATGTGTCACCATAATGATCTGAGAGGCTTTTTTGATCTCCTCTAATAGCTTATTAAAACGATCAATATTTGCCTCATCAAGAGGGGCATCCACCTCATCGAGGAGGCAGAATGGGCTGGGCTTAATCATATAGATGGCGAAAATAAAGGCCATGCCAACAAGGGCCTTCTCCCCACCGGAGAGCAGTCCCATGTGGCTTAGTCTCTTACCCGGTGGCTGGACTTCCACCAGAACACCGCTCTCCAATGGTCGTGTCTCGTCGGTCAACCTGAGGCTGGCAGTACCGCCATTAAAGAGAATAGGGAATATTTCCTTTAATTTCTTATCTACTTCCTGGAAAGTCTTTAAAAATTTTTCGAGAGAGGTCCTGTTGATCTTTTTAATTGCGATTCTCAGGGATTCAATGGAATTGATGAGGTCTTCTCTCTGGTTTCTAATGAAATCATAGCGTTCTTTCAGTGCCTCATGCTCTTTAATAGCCGTCAGATTCACCTCTCCCAGTCTTTGCCTTAGCTGCTTTTGATTCTCAAGCCTTTCCTCCACCTCTGTTGCGGAGAAATCTTTATCCATATATTGCTCACAGACATCCGGTAAATTCAGATTGAATTTCTCTTTGGCCATTTCTTCCAGGTTGTTCATCTTGAAGCGGATTTCAGAGTGCTCCATTTTCGACCTGTTAATTTCATCTTTAAGGGCCTCTACTTCTCCCCGCAATTGCTCGGCCTTGCTTTCTTCTTCCTTGATCCCGTCGTGGAATACCTCTCGCTCATGATCCGCGCGGGTTAAGGCATCTTCTGCTTGTTTCAGCTTTTCATAAAGCTCTCCGAGTTCACCGTTGAGCATCTCTCTTCTCTCCTGGCACTCATCACACCTCCTGTGGCCCATGGAGATATCTTCTTCAATCTTCCGCAGTCGTTTCAAGGAGTCATCAGCGTAATCGGCTTTCATTTCCATCTCACGGGCCAGACTACGTTGTTCTTCCTTGAAAATGCGGTAATCCGCCTTGATCTTTGCCAATTCATCCC
The DNA here is from genome assembly GCA_048636195.1 of Anaerolineales bacterium. GTDB lineage: Bacteria > Desulfobacterota > DSM-4660 > Desulfatiglandales > Desulfatiglandaceae > 4484-190-2. The sequence continues at coordinate 4,736 of JAIVXD010000161.1, read as the reverse complement.
GGAATTGATCAAATTCTTCCTGGGATTCTTTAAGCTCAACCTCTTTTTTTCGGAAATATTCCTCTTCCTCCTGGCGCTTCATTTTACGCTGATTAAGTGCCGCCTCAACCCTTGAGAGTTCCTTCTTATGATTGCTTTGTTCTATACGCTTTCTATCCAGGTCACTTGATATTCTTTGGGACAGTTTCTCCAGTTGGTCAAGTTCCTGACCAAGGCGAAACAGCATTTTGTCAAACTCGTTAATTTCTTCCTGGCAGGACCATCTATCCTCTATCAAGGTTTCGTGAGACTCTTTCTTCTCCTGGATCTCTACATTGATATTTTCGAGTTTCAATTTCAAGTCATCTGTTTTTTTCAGATAAAGGGCAGATTTTTCCTTCAGTACTGCCATTTCGCGCTTCCTGGTAAGAAGTCCCAGGGAGCTTTTGGCAAGCTTTCCACCGCTGACCACGCCCCTCTGGTCAACAATGTCGCCATCAATGGTTACGAAACACAGGCCCGTTTCATTTTCCCTCCACGCTGCAAGGGCGGTTTCCAGGTCTTTCGCCACTACGGTGTTTTCCAACAGGGTATTCATTAATGGCATATATTTTTCAGACATTGAAACAAAGTCCAGCAAAGGCGGAAATTGTGGGTGTCTTTTTTTGTTTCCTCCATTTGTGCTCAAGTCATTCAGGGGGACAAAACTACCCCTGCCCCTCGCCTTATCCTTCAGATATTTAACGGCCTGTTTGCCATCTTCTTGAGATTCTACGATTATATACTGTAGTCTGTCTGCCAAAACCGCCTCAACGGCCTGTTCATACCTGGAATCCACCTGAATGACATCTGCCACAAGGCCTATGATGTGTCCTTCCTGGCGGGGAACAAGGTCGGTGGCCTTCATTATAGTCCTGACGCCAATTTTGTATCCTTCGAAATTCTCTGTCAGGGCCTTCAGACTGGAGAATCGAGACTGGCATACGTTGAGTTCTGACTCGGCTGACTTAAACTCAACTTCAATACGTTTTCTCATCTCCTCAAGTTCTTCGGAGTTTATATCCTGTTGTCTGATGGAGGCCTCAATTTCGTGCAGTCTTTCGGCAGTGGCCTCCCTGGCCAGGCTCTTTCTTTCAGAAGCCCGAACAATGTTCTCAATCTTTGCGTTAATGTCGTTAATCTCTTTTTCAAGGCGGGATTGGCTGTCTGTGATTTGATTGAGGATCTTGTTCAGGTACCCTGACTCATGATTTAGCCCCACCTCTTTATTGGCACCGGCACTTAATTCTGCCCTTGCCTTTTCAAAGTCTTCATTTATTCCCTTTAATAACTCTCGCCTGGCAGTAAGCCTTTTTTCCCTGAGTGAAATCTCCCCTTCGAGCTCAAGAAAGTGTTCTTTCATCTTCTCGATATTTCGTTCGAGATTTGCCTTTTCCCCCTTAAGCCCGGTGAGCCGATTTTTTATCTCTTCTTGTTCACCCTTAAGCCGGCCTTCCAGTTCCTCCTGTATTTTAATTTCACTTTTCAGTGATTCAAGGCCGGTCTCCTTTCTGTGGACCTTTTCTCCTAAATCAAAGTGGATTTTCCTGCGGTTAGACAGCTCTGCATCCTTTTCTTCAAGCTCCAGATCCATGGTCTCTATTCTGGCATGGTGCTTAGAGAACTCCGTGGATTTTGCTATCTCTTGCTGAACAAGGTCCTCAGAGGATCTTAGCTTGTCCCCTGACTCTTCCTTTAATTGATGATAATTGTTGGCATACAGGGTGAGTTCCAGGTTTTGAATATTCTCGCAAATATTGTTATAACGTTTGGCCTTGGAAGCCTGTCTCTTAAGAGATCTAATCTGTCTTTGGACTTCTCCCAGAATGTCTTCCACACGCTGAAGATTCGCCTCTGTAAGCTCTATTTTTCGTTGTGATGCCTCTACCTTTCTTCTGTATTTTGTGACCCCGGCGGCCTCTTCCAGCATGACCCGGGTTTCTTCAGGTTTTTGCTCTATAATGGAACTGATCTGGCCTTGGCCGATGATTGAATAGGCCTTACTTCCCAGGCCGGTATCCATAAAAATCTCCTGGATATCCTTGAGTCTGCACGGGACCCTGTTGATCAGGTATTCGCTTTCACCGGATCGATAAAGACGTCGTGTCACAGACAATTCCGCATTCTGTGCAAATGCAGGCGGGAATGTGCCATTGCCATTTTCCAGGACAATAGAAACCTCTGCCATGCCAAGGGGCTTATAATTGCCAGCGCCTGAGAATATCACGTCTTCCATTCGTCGCCCTCTCAGTTGTTTGGGGCTCTGCTCCCCCATGCACCATCTGATGGCATCGACAATATTGCTCTTTCCACAGCCGTTTGGCCCGACAATTCCGCTGATTCCGAGGGGGAATGAGATTTCGAGCCGGTCCATAAAAGACTTGAAGCCGCGCATATATAGTTTTTTTATTTTCATTATTATCCTCTTCGTATTCAGGTTCTGGATAGGGAATATCCAGGATAAATTCTTTAAAGTTACAACACAGATAATTCAAGAGACTTTAATATCAGTTTACACAGGGTTTGTAAAGTAAAAACACCATATCCTGTATAACGCAGTAGAAAATATACCAATATATGGTGCTGGGTAAGCGTTCACAGGTTCCGGGTTCCGGGGTTCAGGGTTAATCCATTCTTGTTGCTTAAGGAAATACATGCATGGTTATCTCCCCTTGAACCGCAAATATCGTCGCCGACTATTGAACCATTCCCGTTCGTCGGGACCAACGAGATTCCAGACTTCCGTGGAGTCCAGTCAAAGTTCATGAATTCCCGCTGGATGAAATTCAAAATTCCAGGGTCCGATGAAATCTAACCTTTGAACCCTGAACCTTTGAACCCGTGAACGGTTACGGTGCTGATAATTTAAATATAATAATATTGACAATATTAAGTATAACTCTTTATTATTAAATCAACGCAACTAACAGAGTTAACCTTGAACCCTTGGCCCAGACTTGGCTTTCCTCTCCCGTTGCGTAGAAACTCCTGGCGTAGAATTCAGTGGGATCGTTTCAAGAATTCATATCAAGTCGCGCCTCCCGATCCCGTACCGGTCTCGGGACAGGGAGGGCAGGCGTGAACCATTGAACTTTGAACCTGAGTTACAATAAAAGATGATATCGCGCATTCTAAAACATGGTTTCCGTGGTTTTTGCACTGTTCTGCTGGGCATTTCTTGCCTGGGAGTGTCCCAGGCCCAGGAGGCGGAAAAAACCTATTCCATATCCCTTACAAAGACGGCGGGAATAGAGGAGGATATCTATGAGGTTGATAACAAGAAGGTCCTGACAGAAGAATATACTATAAAAGAGGGGGAATGGGTATGGCAAATCCTGAGACAAAAAGGCCTGTTGAAACAGCGAAATTTGTCTGAAATACTTTCTGTTCTCCAGGCGCTGAACGCATCTCTGGGCAGCCTGGACCTGGTCCATCCGGGAGAGAAAATAATTATACCACTTAAAATTGCCCCGGTCGCAGGGACTTCTGTTATTGCAGCCTCTCCCCCACCTGTAAAGGTCTCGCTTGCGGATCTGAAGGATGTAGATCTTGAAAACTACACGGTTGAACCTGGGGACAGCCTGACCCGCATTATCAAAGGACGCTATGATATTCCCAAAGATTATTTATATGGTGAGTATCTTGGAATGATCAAAAAGTTAAACCCATCCATCCGGGATTTGAATATCATCCACCCGGGGCAAAAGATCAAACTGCCTGTCTACTCTCCTGAAGTTGTGAGAAAACCCATTAAGATGGCAATGCCACAGGAATCTGAAGAAAAAAAAGAGTATGTGAAAGAAGATAAAACAGAAAGTTCTGTGTCTGATGATCTTGGTGTCATATTTACTGAAATGGGAGAGGAATGGGTCAAAACCGGTGAGCATTTCATCCCGTTAAAGTCAGGCAGTCAGATAGATCTCAAGGCGGTATCTTTTCCCATCCTCAACCTTCAAAACGGTTTGAGGGTGATGGTGGACCTCAACAATAAACTCCCCGATAAGATGGCAAAGCTTATAGAATCAAGCTGGGGAAATTACAGGGTTCTCCATCTTGTGGAAGGCGATAATCTTAGGTCTGCCGTAGACAAGATTTTGGAGGTGTGCAACTACCCCAAGGTATCCAAAATGGGCGAGGCTCTTGAACTGGGCGGAGACATCCCTATTCGGATCACAGCCGACTGGATTGTAAAACTTTCCGAAAAACAATCAAATAACAGACCGGAATTTGTAGCCATTAACCTCAATGAAGGCCCTGTCACGAATACACCCTGGATGATTAAAGAATACCTGAATAGTCTGGGAGTAAAAGTCATTGATTACCCACAGGGTGATGATAAGAGAACAGAGGTGGTGGAAAATGCGGCAATGTTAAAGGGGGGAGGAGAACCTGCATCATTAGTCAGGGCGTTATTGGACCTTACAGGACGGTCTTATTCTACCGATGTGGAGATCCCTGTTTATCAAAAACAAAAGGCCGACTTCAAATTGATTATCAAGGCTGACTTCTTCCTGAAGATCAAAGGAAGAGACGCTATCATTGATCTGATCGGTCTGGCCCCGGAAATGATCTCTCTTTTAGAAGATCATAAGTTTTCAGTCCTCTCAATGGCAAACGAAAAAGACCCGTTGGCCATGGTTTCCATGACCCTCGAGTTTCTGGATATTGAATCTCAAAATGGTCCCCATTCCTTTATGGCTGGTAACAGAGATGATTCA
>JAIVXD010000160.1:0-5984 GCA_048636195.1 Anaerolineales bacterium | reverse complement strand
CGCCAGGCTACCCGAAGCCCTCAAAATCCGGGGCAAAGAAACCCAAAGTCCTCCTTGCCTATCACTTCTGTCCAGGTATGGCGCCTGACCTAAGTGCTGAACTGGAAAAACTGTCAAAGGAAATTCCCGGTATCAGCTCCACCATAAGGGTCGAGGGCGATATCCTGAACAGCATCACGGATAAGATAAAAGAAACCGATGCCAACAGACTTGTCTTCGCAAGTTGCACGCCGGCTGTGCACAAAAATCTCATTGAGGAAGCCCTCAAGCTGGCCGGTCTAAATCCATATCTTTACGAGACAGTGGACTTGAGGGCTATCGATCCAGGGACGGCAACTGTGCAATTAAGAGACCGGATCCGGATGGGTGTTGCCCGGGTCGCCCTTATAACGCCGCCACCTCTAAGGCAAATACCGGTTGTCAAGCGGGCCCTGGTGGTCGGAGGCGGTATTGCCGGTCTTGAAACTGCTGTCGCCATTTCCAGAGAAGGTTATCCGGTCACTCTTGTGGAAAAAGAAAAGGAACTTGGCGGGCATGGCCGTCATGTAAAGGCCACCTGGCAGGGATATGATGTCCGGAAATACCTTAAGGGCCTTATCTCTTCGGTCAAAAAAGACAAAAACATCAAGGTGATGACCGAAGCTACGGTTAAGGAGAACAAGGGATTTGCAGGCAAATTCGTTTCCATTGTAGAAAAAAAGGGGAAAGAGAAAAGTATATCTCATGGGGTAAGTATCCTGGCGCCAGGTGGAAATCCCATCGAACCGAGGGAATATTTATACGGCAAAAACAAAAATGTCTTTCTGTGGTCCGAACTGAGCGAAAGATTGCTGAAGGACCCCAAATCCATTGAGAACGCTAAGGCAGGCGTCTTCATACAGTGCGTGGGGTCCAGGGAACCTGACGTGCCGCATTGCAGCAATTTCTGCTGTTCTTTCACGGTTAGGACGGCTGTTGATCTAAAAATAAAAAACCCGGGCATGAATATTTATGTCCTTTATCGAGAGATGCGCACATACGGAGAAAGGGAAAACCTTTACAAGGAAGCACGGGACAAAGGGGTGATCTTTATCCGTTATGATCTTGAGAACAAGCCGGTGGTCGAGTCTCTGGACAATAAGGATAAGCTCAAGGTGACAGTTTACGATCCGATCCTGGAAAGGCCCGTCGGTCTCACAGCCGACTTTGTCTCCCTTCAAAGCGCAATTGTGGGAAACAGCAATCAGGAATTGGCCGATATCTTCAGGGTAAATCTGGACCGTAACGGATTTTTTGCCGAATCCCCGGAAAAAATGAAACCTGTGGATGCCAGCAGTGAGGGTGTCTATCTGGCAGGCCTTGGTCTTTATCCCAAAGATACGGGAGACAGCATCACCCAGGCCAAAGCCGCAGCGGCCCGGGCCCTGGAAATTCTGAGCCAGGACAAAGTCCAGGTGGGAGGGATGGTGGCTGAGGTCAACCCGGAAAAATGCGCGGTGTGCTGCACCTGTGTCAGGACCTGCCCTTTTAGCGTTCCTTATATTGACCATGAAACCGGCGCGGCCTACATTGATCCCGGTCTTTGCCAGGGTTGCGGCATGTGTGTGGCAGAATGCCCGGGCAAGGCCATTGTCATGGGCACATGCAGTGATGAGATGTTAATTGAAGCGCCGGCCGTGCTTTTTGCGAAAATAGTCAATTAAAAAGGGAGAATTAGTATGAGTGATAACTTCAAGCCCAAAATCGTTGCCTTCTACTGTTCAAATTGTGCCTCATCCGCAGCCAACGTGGCCGACGGCATGAAAAAGGCATTGCCGGACAACGTGAAAATGATCCAGGTCCCCTGTACAGGCCGCATTGAAATCCTGCACCTTCTAAAGCCATTTGAGGAAGGCGCAGACGGCGTATACGTTGCCGGCTGCCAGGAAGACAGCTGCCAGTATGTGACCGGCATCACCAAGGCAGCCAAAAGGGTGGCGTATGTTAAAAACACATTGGAACAACTGGATATAGAACCCGAGAGGATAAACATATACAACCTCTCCGCAGGTAAGGGCCAGGCATTTGTGGATGTGGCCTTAGAGATGAACGACAGAGTCAGAGAACTGGGGCCGGTACTGTCAGAATAAAATTCTAAATACGCTGCGAGGAATACATAATGATTGTTGCTGAACAAAAACCTATCAAAGAAATACTTGAGATGGTCAAGGATTATAATAAAATCCTTGTCCTGGGATGTAAGGGCTGCGTTACAGTCTGCAACGTAGGTGGTTCAAAAGAAGCGGCTATTTTGGCCTCTACCCTAAAGATCGCTGCAAGAAAAAATAGTAAAAAAATCGAGGTCGAAGAACACACTCTCGAACGCCAGTGCGATCCTGAATACGTTGACGAAGTCAAGGATATGATCGACGACTATGATGCCGTTATATCCATCGCCTGTGGCGTGGGACCGCAGTTTCTTTCTGAACGGTATCCTTCTGCAAGGATTTTCCCGGGAGTAAACACAAAATTCATGGGTGGCGCTGTTGAGCACGGTATGTGGTCAGAGAGATGCGCAGGATGCGGCACATGTGTGGTCCATCACTTTGGCGGTCTCTGCCCTATTGCGCGCTGTTCAAAGAGCCTCTTGAACGGGCCCTGCGGGGGGTCCTCCGATGGAAAATGTGAGATATCCCAAGACGTTGACTGCATCTGGGATATTATCGTCAGAAAAATGACAGAGCTGGGCCGTCTGGAAGAGCTCCTTGAATTCATGCCACCCAAAAGCTGGATAACGGCCAGAGACGGCGGACCAAGAAGACTTATCAGGGAGGAACTGGTAATATGAGCGAATACAAATCAGGAAGCAATCTGGAAAAAGTATTAAAGGCCGGACATTTCGCTTTTACCGGTGAATGCGGTCCTCCTCTGGGTGCCAACGTTGAACATCTCAAAGAAAAGGCCGGACACCTGAAAGGGTGTGTGGACGCTGTGAATGTTACTGATAATCAGACAGCAGTGGTGCGCATGTCAAGCTGGGCCGCCTCACTTATCCTGCTGCAGGAGGGTCTGGAGCCCAATTTTCAGATGGTCTGTCGCGATCGCAACCGTCTTGCCATACAGAGTGACATTCTTGGGGTCTATTCCCATGGGATCAGGAATATGCTCTGCCTTTCCGGCGACCATCAGAGATTCGGCAATCATCCTGAGGCCAAAAATGTCTTTGACATTGACTCCATGCAATTGATCCACACGGTCAAAACCATGAGGGATGAAGGCACTTTCCTGAATGGCCAGGATATCGATGTGCCGCCTAAACTCTTTATTGGCGCGGCATCCAACCCATTTGCCGAGCCCTTTGAATTCCGTGTACACCGCCTGGCCAAAAAAATCGCTGCCGGGGCCGACTTTATCCAGACCCAATGTATATATAACATGGATAGATTCCGGGAATTCATGAAAAGGGCCGTTGACATGGGGCTTCACGAGAAATGCTATATTCTGGCTGGTGTCACCCCCATGAAAAGCGTAGGTATGGCCCGGTACATGTCAAAGCAGGTGCCTGGTATGGATGTGCCGGCGCCCCTTATCAAGCGGCTCCAAGGGGCTGGTAAAGGTAAAGTGGCTGGAGAAGGTATTAAATTTGCAATAGAACAGATTGAGGAATTCAAAGAAATGGAAGGGGTGGCCGGCGTTCACCTCATGGCTATAGAGTGGGAGCATCGTGTTCCGGAAATCTCGGAATTGGCAGGCATGCTTCCCAGGCCAAAGGTGTAACAGTATTCACGCTTGACAGCCGTATTCAAGCCCGGGGGATCATGCAGCAATGACCCTTCGGGCTTTTTTCTTGAATTCCGGCCAAAATTGGCCATAATAGTAAAAAAACCTCAAGTGATCGATTACAACAAATCAACGTCTTAACAGCAAGATTTTATTTCAGCAATTTTTTCTGCGGTCTCAGCGTTCTCTGCGGTGAAATATTACAAAAAACATTCCGTTTGGGCCGGCTAAACTATGATTATTACGACGAATGGCGGTAAAGCATTTGACACGCAAAAAGACCTGACAGCACCTGAACGTCATGTGCTCCAGAAATTGTTTGCCTGGCAGGACATGGCTGAAAGCGTTGAGCAATTCAGAGAAAAAAAAGAGGAGGCACTTCAAAAAGGATGGAACAATACAGGCCCCATAAGAGCAAGTGTTGCTTTAAAATTGATAGCTAAGCATATGGAAAATAAGGTAGTCGACAGGCTTAAGAAAAAAGCCTAAGGAGAACCATTTGACTGGAGAGGTCGTAATATCGCCGGAAAAAAACTGGCCCAATGAGCCGGCAGGAGTTATTCGAAGCGACCAGGCTGATCTACCCCTCAATGTGGCATTTGTGGGTGGCGGAAAGGCCTGCTATGACCTTCTCCAAATGCTGGATAACGAACGACTGTCAAGGCTCAAAATGAAAATTTTGGGCGTGGCTGATATAGACCCTCAAGCGCCAGGCCTGGTTTATGCAAAAAAGCATAAACTCTTCACAAGCAGCAATTTCCAGGACCTTTACAGACTGAAGGAATTAAATTTTATCATCGAACTAACCGGATCAACAGAAGTAAGGGAGGCAATTCGCCAGACAACACCGCCGGAAATTTCCTTAATAGGCCACAGGGGAGCCAGGCTTCTGTTTGATCTGGTCCAGGTGGAGATTGAAAAGACCGAGATAGAAAAAAAACGTCAAGAACACGAAGAAAAAGAAAAAAAATACACTCAAATCATACTGGATTCGCTTCCCTACAGGATTATGGTAGTAAACATGGATATGACCATTGCGGCGGTTAATCAGACCTTTCTTAACGAATTCAATTTCACTTACGAGGATGTCCTGGGGAAGCATTGCTATGAAGTGAGGTATGGCCTGGAAAAATCGTGTGGAGAGGCCGGACACATTTGCTATTTATTATATTTAGAAGAAACAAAAGAGCAGAAGATTTTCAGTACGATCAAAGAATTCCGAAATGAAAAAGGAGAAGAATGCTTTGATGTAATCACCATTGCTCCCATTTACAATGAACAGGGTGAGTTTGTTCAGATAGTGGAGGCATCCAGGGATGTCACTCCCAGGATAAAACTTGAACGTGAGGTTGAGAAATCCAATACATTTTTTGAAAACGTGATCCAGAGCACTGTTGATGGCATTGTTGTTGTGGATACCAAAGGTAATGTTCTCATTTTTAATGAAGGCATGGAACGGTTGACCGGATACAATGCCAGGGAAATCATGGAGAGAGGGCATTTGGCCAGTTTTTACAACATAGATGTGGCCAGAGAAAACATGATGAAAATGCGTAGCGATGAGCACGGACCTGTGGGCAAATTGAATCCTACCAGCATGTCCATTACAGCCAAAAACGGTGAAGATATACCGGCTACCCTGTCTGCCTCCATCATCAAGATTGATGAAAAGGAAATAGGAAGCGTGGGCGTATTCACTGACATGCGGGAAATCCTCAAGATGAGAAAAGACCTTGAAGAAGCCCACTTCCAACTTGTGCAGTCAGAAAAAATTGCCTCTGTGGGTAAAATGGCGGCGGGTGTTGCCCACGAAATTAATAATCCGCTGGCAGGCATCATGATGTACGCCGAATTGCTCAAGGAAAGCTTTACAGATAACAGTCAACATTCGAAAGATATTCAAGAAATAATCGATCAAACACTGCGTTGCAAAAATATTGTGTCTGAATTACTGGAATTTAGCCGCCAGACCGTTGGAAAGGCATCCTCGTTCAGCATAGAAAAAATGATCACCAAGACCTTGAATTTGTTGATCAATCAGGCCCTGTTTCAAGATATCGAGGTCAAAAAGATTATCCAATCAGACATGCCGGAAATGGTTGGCGATCTGGGACAGCTCCAGCAGGTTTTTACCAACCTTTTCATTAATGCAGCCGATGCAATGAAGGGAAAAGGAAAGCTGAATATTTCAGCAAAATATGATAGTAGTAGAAATTTATTTTTTACTACAGTTTCTGATTCCGGCC
>JAIVXD010000159.1:0-6000 GCA_048636195.1 Anaerolineales bacterium | reverse complement strand
CCCACAGCCAGATGACAATTTCCATAGGGACCACCATAGTTTTCATCATAAAGGGTGCTTGCCATGAACCTGTTTATCCTGGAAAACCTCTTGTCGGTCAGGGAGAACTCCCCTACCCTGCAGGCTCCTTTGTCCATGGCAAGTTGTTTGACTACAAATTGCTTTCCCCTTTTTGCCTCTATTTTGATAACAGAACCGTTCTTAAAGTCCAGCCGCACACCCTCCACATAATTTCCACTTCGAAAGGATGGCTGGTCAGCATAGTACGCCCCCTCTGTCCCCCGCCAGTCCGGAGAGAGAAAGATCTCAAAACTCGGGATGTTGTGACCTGATATCCCGACCCACTTGCGTTTCTTTCCTGGCGTAATCTTCAGGTCAATATTTTCGGATTCAATGTGATAATATTCCACCTCCATGCTGTTCATCCATTTCTTAATGACCATGGCATCTTTGTAAATGGTTTTCCAGGCCTGAACCGGATCGGGTTTATCCAAATAACACGCCCTGATAATCTGATTTGTGTACCGTCTTAAAGAAATCTTTGCCTGCTTTGCCAGTTCATCTGTAGGCAGATTGCAGAGTGTCCACCCGTAGTCTCCCTGTTCCTCGCGCTTCTGGAGGATTTCGCGAAGAGGTTTTTTCGCCACGACCGCTTTTCCGATTTTCTTTGGGTCAATGTCGCTAAGGTGAGTAAGCGACTCCGGGGCATGAAGGTAAATACTGCCGTTAATGCCCTCACAGAGTTCTTTTTCACCTGGACCCAGAAAAACAAGCTGCTTGCTATTGGCTTTTGCATAAAAATTATGTTCCATTTCATGGGTCAGTCCCAGGCGCAATACCGGATTCATTCCCATATCCAGGAGCTTGCCCTGAAGAATTTCACACATCTTTATTGCTGCCAGATCGAAGCGGATTAAGATGACCTCGTTTTTTTTGAACCTCCCCTTCCTTGCGGTTTTTAATGCCCACAGCAGGACATCCGAGTACTTATCCATTTGTTTTTTCGTCAACATCATTTTCCTCCTGTGATGACTACCCTGAAGGTCTCCTCAGGCTTTTGATACGTTCCCTTGCAAAACTGAACTCCAACCTGGTGTCTAAAAACGACTCTAATGCTTCTTTGTAGTGCTCTATGGCCTTTTCCTTGTCGCCTGACCCTTCGGCCCAGAATCCCAGAGCAGCGTGAAGTGTGAGAAGATTCTCCGGGCTCTTCCCGGCCTCCTTCTTCAGGGATTCCTCGGTCCTTTTTCCCAGCAGACACTCACTCATGGCGCGATACCACGGGTCCCTTGTCAGCCGGCCATAGGACTCCAGAGTATTACCGGCCTCCTCCTCACGACCCATGTGGTGAAGAATTTCAGCCTCCATTAGCCCCACACTCAGGCGGCCAGCGTTCTCCCGACCTTTTCTCTTACGAAAAGCCCGGGCGTATTCTAAGGCCTTTTCCCAAGCCTCCTCCATAGCGCTATAGAAAGTCAGCGCCACCAGGATGTATTGGTTTTCAGGAGAGTTCTGAAGTATCTTTTCCAGGACCTCTCGCTTGTCCTTCGGGGTGAGTGGAGTTTCATCAAGATGGGCCTTCAACTCGGCCAACTTTGATTTTGAGGCTTCTTTAGCCGCCTGGCCTCTTTGGACTATATGGCTAAAGGATTCGATCCCGGCTTGATATTCGGTCCACTGTACATTTGTCTGCAAGGCATCCAGTCTTCTCTTCTGAACCTGGTCCAACTCAGCACGGCTCAGAAAAAATTCCCAGGAGTTTGGTTCGGCAGCCAGGACAGCCTGCCTCAGCAGTTTCTCCGATTCAGCCCACTCCCCGCGTTTGGCACGGAGAAGACCCACTACATAGTGAAGCCAGCTTTTCTCGGACTGGTTGTCCCAGGCTTCAAGAGCCGATTTCTCATCCACCAGCCCTTCCAATACCTTGCACAGGTAACCCAGGAACTCGGCAGGGGACCGCCAATCCAGACCCAGCAAGTCTTCGCGGTAGGGATCCACCGATGAGCGACCGGTAAGCCAATCAATCATAAACAGCATGAGCCTCGCCAGGGCATTCTCAGGGTCCATAGATAGAGACTGACCGAAAAGCCTGCTAGCGCCCTGGTTGTCGCCTGCGCAAAAGTGCATCATGCCACCGGCCATAACCAGTGAAGGATCAGAACTGTGCGTGAGTTCTTTGTCGGCAATGGTCATGGCCTCGGCCCAGCGACCCTTTGCGGCCACATCGGTGATTCTTTTAAGCTTGGCTTCTACGGATAGATCCAGTATCCCATTCCACTTCACCTGGCCGGCCTTAACCTCTTGAAGGAAGGCTACTGGCTTTGTGATGGGCAGTACCATCGCCATGTTCCATAAGGGTGTAGCTATGGGTATCAGGCCACGGGCCCGGTCCATGGCTACGCCCGAGGCGATGCCTATAACCTTGCCGCGCATGTCGATCACTGGCCCGCCACTGCTGCCCCCGTATAGGGCTGCATCGATCTGGAGCAGGTTTTCAAACGAACGGCGTACATGGCCTTTAGCAACGCTGACGTTAACTGTCGAGGCCTGGGACCTGCTGCCCAGAGGGAAACCCAGGGTGATCACCGGCGAAAGTTTAGGGATGCTCTGTGCGTCCATTTTCAGATCCAGAGGCAGGGGCTTTAGCCCCTCCGGCACCCGGTCTATTTTGAGGACGGCAAAATCGTCTTTAAGAGGAGACGAGACAAGCTGCCGGATCCGGGCCAGCGGTTTGGCTACCCCGACTATGGTCAGACGCGGGGTGCCATCCGTACGAAAGGCCGAGCCTAAAAAATACACGTCAGCCAGCTCCTGGCTATCCAACAGGCCGGCCGAGCGGGTGAAGGCCTTTTTCCCTTCAAACCACAGAAGCATCCGGTAGCCAAAGAGCGGTGACCGGTGGTTTTGCCTGAGCCGGTTGATGATCATATAAAGGGTGTTATCCTCCAGCCAGGGGCAGGCCACGTGCCGGTTGGTCAACAGGTAGCCATTGCTGTCCACCAGGAAGGCCGTGCCTTCGGACCGATTGCGGTAAGCAATTGCGTTATCCTCCTGCAGCCAATACTCCACCAAAACAAAGGCCACCGAGTGGGCGTATTTGTTGGCATAGTTTTCAAGGATGGCCGAGCTATCCTTCTTTCGGACCCCTAACTGGAACCATGCCACGATGCCACCCACGACCAACAGGGCCACCAAAATCGCCAAAACCCTCTGTCTTTTTTTAAGTCGCCTGATGGCCTTAGCCGAGGAAGCAGCTATTTCCAATTGCCTTTTTTTTGCTTCTTCAATATCCCCTTCTGTGATCCGGTCGAGGCCCTCGGATACCTCGTTCATAGACCGGGGCCGAAGGTCAGGGTCGTCGGCCAGCATAGTTTTAAACAGGACTTCAGCCTCATGTGGAAGCGGTAGCTCGTCAATCTTGACCAGATAGTCGCAGGTTTCATAGTCGGCAGTAAGGAGTTCAATGAAGATTTTCCCCAACGACCAGATATCACTTCTGAAATCCAGCGGCCGCTGGTTGACTATATCAGGGTGACAATCCAGGAGATGTTGCAGCATGGGACCGGGCCGGTCCAGTTCAGGGTCGAAAAATCGCGAAAGCTTGTAGTCGATTTTGACTTCAAACCCCTCCTTGTCGCCTTTGACCACTATGATGTCGTTCAAGATCAGATGAGGAATAAAATGCCCTAGCTCATGGAGCGTAGCGAGAGTTGAGGCAATCCTGGAAAAGAGCCTGAAGGCCACCTGGTAGTCTTTGAGGCGTCCAGATCCCACCAGATCACCCCAGGTCTCGGCATCAACCCACTCGCTGACTCGGTACCATAAACCATCGGAGGAACGGTTGATCTCCCGGTGGCTGACGAACCCCTCGGCAGGGAGCTTTTTGAGCTCCTCCAATTCTCCCTTGAGTCGGTCAGCCACGTCTTTGTTTACTCCGGACTGAGGAGTGAAGATGCGGATCATGACCGGCTTTGTCTCTCCCTCCTTGACGGCCCGGCAAAGAATGCTGGCGTGGCCCTCGTGTAAGACCTCCTCAATCAGGTAGTTGTCGATCCGCTTTATACCCTCTGCTATCTCGCTTCCGCACGACGGGCAAGTGGTAATCTCTTCAGCCACCGGTTGGCCACAGTTTTGACACAGTTTCATTATTAATTACCAACAAACAGGTTAATTTTTCAGGTAAGCGTTCACAGGTTCAGGGTTCAACGTTCAGGGTTAGGGACAATGACAAAATTGAAGACCCGAAGTCCTCGTAAAAAGCGCTGGTTTTGCCACATAATTGCCAAATACCATATTCCAGACCCGCCTGCCTCGCCTGTCATGTACGGAACGGGCATATCACAAGAGGTCGGAAATGGCGGGCAGGTTTGTGGAGATGTGGAAGCGGTCGGTTTTCCCGTACAAAATGTTTACAAAATGACGTATGGTGATGAGAATGCAACCTTTGAACCCCTGAACCCCTGGCCCAGACCGATCATCGGGACTATACATGCGAAAAGTACAGTCTAAGCCTACTCAAGCACAAGTTTGGAATCATGCCACGATTCGCACCAGGGCGGGCTTTGAACCCGTGAACGGTTATCAATCACAAAATAACAGACCGAATTATACTTTAAACCAGTAATTTCCGGTTTTAAGTTTTATTGCTTCCCAAACTATTATTTTTCAACATGCTCGCAAATCCTCAAAATTTCTGGTTAACATTCTTTAATCGGTTCCTTTAATATACTTCTTAAAACACGCAAGCACGGATCCTAAAAGCATTTTTAAAGAATTCAACATAAGAGCCTCCCTCAACAAATGCCCTGCGACTTCAGCATACGCCAAAGACTTACCACTTGCCTGACCAGGATTAATTCTATACTTTATAAATGGCACATCAACATTACAAAAAGTGAACGCTTTACTTCGAGAAGCTCTTAACCAGAGGTCATAATCTTCAGACATAAAACCACTACAATATCCGCCAAGATTTATGACTGACTCTACTTTAAAGGAACACGCAGGATGAATAATTTTATTTTTCCACCAAAAAGATGCTTTTATATCGGCATCCTCACAGGAAGAACCAACATAACCGATTTCAGTGCCTGACTCATCGATCAAAAAGGAACCCCCGCCCAATAGGTCTGGATAACCATGATCAAATAACTTTGATTTTGTAAGCTCCAACCTGTTGGGCAATGCTATATCATCAGCGTCCATCCGCAAGATATATCCTTTCTTTGCGAGATTCAACCCATAGTTAAGGTTGAACGAAAGCTGACCAATATTTGTGCGATATAGTTTAATTCTAGGATCATCAAATCCATTCAAAAAACACCAAAGATCTTCTTCGCAGTTATTTGCAACTTCAATAAAATCAAACTCTGGGTCTGTCTGACAAAGAACGCTTATTACAGCATCCCCAACAAAAGGGGTCAACTTATTCACGCACATCAGAAAAGTATAATGCAAGCTCATGGGCACCCCTACTGACATATAACACCAGCGATCAAAACTTTTTTACAGCGAAAACTACTCATGACGTTCATGAATAACTCCTTCATTCTCAAATTATAAGTTGAGCAATCTCCTGCTGGGTTGAACTTTGAAGGATTGGCGCAACTTTATTCACCTTCAAGTTGACGACTCAATTCGCTTCCTCTTCCAATCTTCAGCCAATGCAATCCATGCAGCAAGGCCGAGGCACAATATGATCATCCACCAAGGGAATCTATATCGGTAAAGTGCACCAAGAAATGGAGTGGCCATTCCATAAATAGTCATCATTGAAAATGATAGCGCAATGGGTATTAAAATTAACCAGTCCTTGCGACGAACCAGCCATATAACCAATCCCACAATGCCCGTATAAACTGCCGCAGTTTCAATCGGAACAATCGTATAAAAAACCGACGGCCGATGATTAAGCGTATAAAACCAACAGTCAGGCCAAGGGGCAAAGATCCCACTCAATGCAGCTCGAGGGATGTAATACAATGCTTCTATTGAGCCGCA
>JAIVXD010000158.1:0-6010 GCA_048636195.1 Anaerolineales bacterium | reverse complement strand
CAGACCCTTGCTTTTTAAGTTTATAATGGCCTTTTCCACATTTTTCCAGTTTGTATTTTGGGTAAGAACAGCCCCGACTATCATTTCCAGCTCTGTCTCAGCCGGCCACCAGTTTTGAGGACCGAAGTGGTTCGACAAAAGCTCAAATATCTCCATCAGGCGCTGACCGGCTAAAGTATGGGAACACATTTTAAGAAGACCTCTCCTCCCTTGAATTGTGGCTGCCCGAAAACCAATCAGGCACCACGTAATGGCTGGCAGGAGGCTGCCTGAGAATGAGATATTTTTTCCAAGATCAAGGAAGGCGAAAATTATAACCACAGGAATACATTGAAGTATTTCGAGGATTATAATTTAAACCTGCCGTCCCGCTATTAGCGGGAGGGAAAATAGCCATTCTCGGACAGCCTCCTAGACACGGATCTTATTGCCTTGACAGGCTACGCAGGATACCTTAGATTTACGCTTCGTGTCAATGAAACGGCTTTTTCAACAGAAATTCTAATTAAACGTCTCGGAATTTCTACAACCTACTAAAATTATAGATATTTATTGAGGCTTGGTGATTTTGCCTCATGCATGGAATGATGGAATATTGGAAAGCCGGAGATCCCGTCTTTAGCGGGATTGGGCTTTGAAAAGAATTTCCCCATTTATGAATACTTTTCACCTCCTTGTCAAGAGGAGTGTTGTCAATATCCCACTACCCCATTTTTCCAGAACCCATTATTCCATCGTTCCAGTATTCCAACATTCCAATTGAGAGCGAAGCGAACTAACTTGGGCTCATCAAAATACTGATAAAATACGACATTGGGAAGCGAGATTTTATTTAAATGCCACCGGAACCAAAACTCACCAAAACACGCAACATAGGAATTATCGCGCATATAGACGCGGGGAAGACCACAGTGACGGAACGCGTCCTCTTTTACTCCGGCCGCGTTCATAAGATGGGGGAGGTCCACAATGGCGAGGCCACCATGGACTGGATGCTGGAGGAAAGGGAACGGGGCATCACCATAACCTCTGCCGTAACCTCCTGCAATTGGCAGGGTCATGCCATAAACATTATTGACACCCCCGGTCACGTGGATTTCACCATCGAGGTGGAACGCTCACTTCGTGTCCTGGACGGCGCCATAGGGATTTTCTGCGCAGTGGGCGGCGTGGAGCCTCAATCTGAAACAGTCTGGCACCAGGCAGACAGGTACAAAGTCCCTAAAATTGCCTTTATCAACAAGCTGGATCGCGTCGGAGCCGATTTTTTTAAGGCCATACAGATGATCAGGGATCGGCTTGGTGCCGTTCCTCTTGTTCTCCAAATACCATGGGGTATTGAGGATGATTTCAATGGTGTGATCGATCTTGTTAAGATGAAAGGTATTCTGTGGGAAGAGGAAACGCTTGGTGCCGAGTTCAGTGAAGTCCCTATTCCCGCTGACATGCTGGAAGAGGCTTTAAAGCATAGAGAACACCTCCTGGAAACCCTGGCTGATAAAGATGATCTGATAATGGAGAAGTATCTCTCAGAAGAAAAACTCGAAATTAAGGAGATAAAACAGGCCATACGAAACGCCACCATTAACCTGGAACTTGTACCGATTTTTTGTGGCGCCGCCCTGCGGAATAAAGGCATACAACCACTTTTGGATGGAATTGTTGACTACCTCCCCTCGCCTTTGGATATTCCACCAATTGTTGGGCATATCCCCTCGTCAGAAGAAGAAGAAACCCGCCCGGCAGAGATAAAAGGGCCCTTTTCTGCCCTTGTCTTCAAGGTAATCATGGATCAGGGGAGGAAAATGACCTATTTGCGGGTTTACTCTGGTACAGCTAAAATGGGTGACTCTGTCTACAACCCGGGCAAGGATATCAACGAAAAACTGTCGCGACTCCTTAAGATGCATTCCAACAAAAGAGAACGGATCAATAGCGCTTCGGCAGGCGATATCGTTGCTGCCATGGGTCTGAAGCTGGCGACTACCGGCGACACCCTGTGCTCAAAAGAGAAACCAATCCTGCTGGAACCGATTCAATTCAACGAACCTGTCATCAGTGTGGCTGTGGAACCCAAAAAGATCGGTGATAATGATAGGCTTTTGGATGCCCTGGGTAAACTTTCGGACGAAGATCCCACATTCAAGTTCAAGATAGACGAAGAAACCGGTCAAACTGTCATATCCGGCATGGGTGAGCTCCACCTGGAAATCATTGCAGGAAGGCTAAAACGTGAATTTTTTGTAGAAACGAACCAGGGAAAACCTCAGGTCGTGTACCGGGAGACCGTGACAAAGACCGTGGAGCAGGAGGAATTTTTCGATCGGGAGATCGCCGGGCAGCAGCATTATGCAGGGGTGAAAATCGAGACTTCACCCTTGCCGAGGGGTAGCGGGAACCGTTTTGTTGACCGGTGCGAAAATCCAGACCTTGCTGAAGAGTGCCTTCAGGCCATAAAACAAGGGATTGCTGAAGGGGAGGCCGGTGGCGTTCTTTCAGGCTATCCCGTACTTGACGTGCAGACATGCCTCCTGGATGTCCGGATAAAGGAAACATCTGACGTGATGGCATTCAAGGTGGCTGCTACCATGGCATTTAAAAACGCCTGCCAAGGGGCTGCCCCTTTGCTCCTCGAACCGATCATGAAAACCGAGGTCCGAATTCCGGAAGAATTTACAGGTGATGTCATCAGCGATTTCAATGCCAGGCATGGAAAAATTACGCAGATTACCAGTACAGGGACGGTCCAGATTCTCACGGGCAGTGTCCCTCTTTCCAAAATGTTCGGGTATTCCACCGCTCTCCGATCCGCGTCTCAGGGTCGGGGGACATTCACCATGCAATTCAGTCACTATGATAAGGCGTGAACGTAACATCCCGGCGCGAGCATTCCCACCATAAGTGGTAAGTTGATTTTGCCCAGGAGGGACTGGAAAAAATGAACATCGAACATCGAACGTCCAACATCGAATTTTGAATGGGAAAAGATGAAGAAACAGACTTATGACCTGGAAGAAAGGCTGCTCGATTATTCGGTGCGAATTATAAAGATCGTTGAACAACTACCAAATACCAGAGCAGGCAACCATGTTGCGGGCCAATTGTTAAGATCGGGAACTTCGCCTTATCCAAACCATGGTGAAGCCCAGGCAGCGGAGTCCCCAAAGGACTTTATCCATAAACTTCGTATCTCGTTATTGGATATTTGTTTTTTTATTCGATGTTGGACGTTCGATGTTCGATGTTCGACGTTCATCTTTAGAAATAGCCCTGAACGGTGAACTCTGAACCTGTGAACGCTTACCCAAATCCCTTATCAGGCTACCCACTTTGAGACAGGGGCGTTGGCCTCTTCGAGGGGTTGAACGACCACATCCACCAACACTGGCCCCTGGGAACTCATTGCCCGGCCGAGCACGCGATTCAGGTCTGCCGGGTCTTCCACCCGCTCTGCTTTAATGCCGTAAGCCATGGCCACTTTGGCGTGATCTGTAGTCGAAAAGTCTACCCCGAAATAATGCCCTCCCGTCGCCTTCTGACCTGCCTTGACCCATCCAAAACCTGAGTTCGTTAGCACGATCAGAACTACAGGAATATTGAGCCGGGCTATAGTCTCCAGTTCCCCTGCGGAGATAGCGAAACTGCCATCACCCATGATGCCCACAACCCGGTGGCCTGCTCGGGCAAAATGGGCCCCAACCACGGCCGGCAGGGAATAGCCAAGTGCACCGTGGGCCCGGGGGGCTACAAACCACCGGCCGGCTTTGGGCAGGCGATAGTAGGCGGCCATATAAGGAGTTGGTGTGCCTGGATCGGTGATAACCAATGTATTGACGGGCAAGACGTTGACCAGCTCAGTCACGAACCTCTCCGGTCTTATTGGCATCACGTTGGACGTAAAATCCTCCACGGCCAACATGTGGGCCTGTCGCTTGCGGGAGATCAAGTTGGGGTCGGTCTTGTCTGCTTTGCCGCCCCCCAACCGGTCGGCAATCTCTTCGACCAGGGCAGCCAGGCCCAGCTTGGCGTCTGCGACGACGCCCTCCACAAGCTGGAAATTGATACCGATGTGGTTCGGATCTACGTCTAATTGAATAACCTTGACCGACCTATCGGCCGGCAGGGTCCACTTGCAGGTGGTTACAGAGCCAGTATGGCAACCGATGTAAAATACCAGATCCGCCGATTTTATAAACTCATGGCGATAGGCAAGCCCGCCGTTGCTGCCAATGACGCCAAGGCTGTAAGGGTGGATCTCAGCCAGGGCGCCCTTTCCACTGATGGATGTTGCGACCGGGCAGCCTAACAGTTCTGCCAACTGCTTAAGCTCGGGCCATGCCTCAGACCGGATCACCCCGGCACCGGCCACCACCACCGGGCTTTTACTCTTCAGAAGCAGATCAGCCGTTCGGCCCACCGGACCCGGCTCCGGAGCGGTGCGGGCAGCGGGGTAAGCAGCGTAGCGGGGGTCAATGTAGACATCCCCATCAGCCACATCCGCTTCCTGTATATTGATAGGCAGACAGATGTGGGTAGCCCCCAACCGGCCAGAGTTCGCCTGGCGAAAGGCCTCACGAACAACCCCGGGAAGTTGCCTGCCCTCAACCGGTGTCTTGGTCCACACAGTAATCGGCCTGAACAGGGCATCCTGGTCAAGTTCGGTCAGCGTACCCCGATCCCGATCGCGCAGGTCAATATCAGAGGTTATTGACACCAGCGGGACCGAGGATTGATTTGCCTCTGCCACTCCCGGCATAATGTAGATCACTCCGCCTCCGCTTGGCCCCTCGCACACCCCGACACGGCCGCTAAATCGAGCATATGCATCGGCCATAAAGGAGGCTGAGCGCTCATCACGGGTCAGTATGTGCTTTACGCCCGGTTTTATTTCCCAAAATGCCTCGTAAAGGGGCAGGCTGGTATCGCCGCACAACCCGAACACCACCTCCACACCTATCTGTTCTAACATACGGACCACAGCCTGACTGCCTTTCATGGAATGCCCTTCCTTTCAAAATTTAGAATTGCTATGCAAAAAGGTATTGACAATATTTTCATTGGAGAGTAATATAAAATTTTTAAAAAGGAAAAGGAATATGAATTTAAAAAAGGCTTTATCGCTCTAATCAGCCAAGCGCCAGCGCTTGAGAAATCAACGGAATATGTTCGAGCCGTTACCGGAGATGAACGAACCAAAAAAACGAAAATACAGTACAAAATGTTTCCCATTGAGGATATCATTGAACAACTGCACAACAAATTTCAAGCCATTGATTTGGAAAACGAAGACACAAATAATCCGACAAATTATGCGGATAAATATTCTAAAGAAATTTTGCTTAAACTTATCAGAGAATCCTTGAAAAGAATAAATGAAAAAGATGATGCAGTAAGCGATCAGAATAGACAAAGAATATTGCAAGCCTTTGGTGTAATTCAACGTTCTGGAGCAAAGGTTGTCCGTTACAAAATGACTCCGCAAGCCATAAAAGATATCATAACTAAGGACAGAAATAAGAATAGTGTGGGTCTTTCTTCTATTCGACGTGGTGAAACAACGGTTTTTTGGGATGACAATACAAAAAAACACGGCGATGAAGAGGTAATGTCCATTTTGAAAGAAATTGAAGAGGGAGAAGAATTATTTGCTCATGCCCACTCAAAAGGCTATAAAGATTTTAAGGGTCTTGGCTGGATTTTAATAATTGAGCATGAAACAGAAGAGATATTTGCTCCTATTAGTTATATGCAGAATCTTATGATAGTTATTACATTTGCCATAGTGCTAGTTGGTGTTTTATTTGGCATTATTTTTTCTCAATCCTTGTCAAAGCCGATTATAAAGTTAAAAAATGTTGCCTCAAAGATGGGTGAAGGTGACTTGGATGTAAAAATAGATATTAAATCAAACGACGAAATAGGAGAACTTGTGACTTCTTTTAGTGGGATGGCTAAAAGCTTGAAAGAACAGCAAGATAACTTAGAAAATCTTGTTGTCGAGAGAACCAAA
>JAIVXD010000157.1:0-6021 GCA_048636195.1 Anaerolineales bacterium | reverse complement strand
CCTTAGTTACGATAAAAGAAGATAATGATGTCTTTTCTGAAGTGGTTGGAGGAATGATTTGGGAAAGGTGAAAAACAAATTTCGTGAGCAATCCAGCTAATTGGTTTTCATAGTTTGCGATATCCTGATGCCAGGGCAATTTCCTTCATCTTCGATTAGCCTGAAGCTTTCCAGGACTGTCCTAAAGGCTTCAATGTCCTTTTCAAAGTAATATCTATTCACGGCGGTGTAGCGTATATTATAAAAACTCTCGCCTGCCAAAAACCCATGATATATTGTTTTGAGCTTCAGACCATCTCTATTTTTGTATGTAAACACCACTCTGAACCCATCATGCCCATTTATTCGGGTAGGTACATTTTCAATTATCTCAAAATTCAAGACTGACTGATCGGATGTGATTTCATCGATAACGACATCTGCTGCCTCCTGGGGTAGCATAAGTCTGTTAAATTTCTTTTTTGTGTTTCGAAATGGCCTGTCTATGGGGCGATCCTGAATAAGGACGTACTGCAGGAAAGGCCCGTCCCCGCTTATAAGAAGATACCGATCAGTATCCAACATCATCCATCCCTGGGGGATATTTACATAGAAATTGTGGGGCAATGATTCATATGAACCCCTGGTTTCAATCCAGGGTGCACAGGCCGGTATAAAGAGTAAGAATATTAAAAAGAATTTTTTCATTCTACTTCCCGCTTTACTGATTACATTTTTTCAAATATCCTACAATATAGGCTTTGTCCGCTCTATGGGGTGAAAGGGACAAACATTGTCCAAAAGATTTCTTTGCGAGCGTTTTCTCTCCATCCTTGTAATAAATCAACCCGATTGCTTTGTGGGGATCCGGATAAAAAGGGTCTAAGGAAATGGCCTTTTCGTAATAGGCCTTTGCTTTGTGCATATCGCCCGCTTTTGCTCTCTGCCTGAAAACCTCACCCAGCAAGTAATACACTCCTGCATCATTTGGTTCAACTTTCAAATACTTTTCAGCCCCCCTCTGTGCGCTATGGAAGCGTCCGGCCTTTAAATCCAGCCAGGCATTGTCCAGTATAACCTTATGCAATTTTGTCAAAAAAACCCCTGTATTCTTTATTCCTGTCTCTTCTTTCTGGTAACGGGTTTTAAGAAAATTTTCGCAGTTCTCCACCCGTTCCTGAAGCCTGGGATGACAACCAAAAAAGAAAGGTTCTTGCATGTTTTCTTCCTCAAGCTCCCTTTTCAGATGTTCGAAAAGCCTGAGTGCTTCATTGGGGTCATACCCTGCCTTTGCCATTAACTGAAGACCGACCAAATCAGCCTCGGTTTCAAGATCCCGGCGATACCCGCTGACTGCAGCTTTAGAACCTAAGGCCCCCAATTGATTCACCAGGTTTCCAATTCCGCTAAATTGAATCAAGGATCCCTGGACACCGACGAGAAAATCAGATTTGCTTTTGAAATGCCTGAGAGTTTTCAGCGCGTGTCTGTGTGTGCAGTGTGTCATCTCATGACCAAGTAGAGCTGCAAGTTGAGCCTCATTGTCCATACGCGCAAGAATTCCAGTATGAATGTATATGACCCCATTTGGGAAAGCAAAAGCGTTCAAATAAGGGCTCTTGATGACCATTATCCTAAAGGGAATATGCTCCAGGATTTCAGGCGGCTGAAGCTTCCTGGCAACCTGGTTCAAATAGTCATCAAGTTGGTCATCTCTATATATCAGTCCGCTCTGGGTGAGCACTTTTTGCTCGTCTTCTGAGCGCTGCCAGAGCCTCTTTTCATCATCAACACCGGAATTATCTGTTGCCAAAGGAAGGTTCCCGGGTGTAGAGCAGGCGGCTGCAAAACACAGCATCAGTATCAAGAGGATATATCTCATCCGCCCACCCCTGGAAATGAAGCGAGTACATTTTCCACAAGCTTTGATGCACTTTCAGGATCTCTAAGGCCACCCTCACCCCGGATACCTTTCTCACAATACCATAATATAGTCCCGGATGAATCTACGAAAGCCACACTTATAAATGCCTCTTCCTTCCCTTTTAAAACATGATCAAGCCCGCGGACAAACACAAGCGAATCGGTGCCGGACTTCTGCAAAATTCTCTCAACAGAACCTAATGAATACTCAAAATTCTTCTTCTTTTCAGGAAATAATTGCGGACCATAAGTATGCAACTGGATAGATTTGTTCACAGCCCCGTAAACTGCTTCGATTTCTGCTATTTCTTCCTCTATTTCCTTATCCTTATCTTTGGCGAGAGGCTTTATTTTGTAGTTTTTCTTTCCAAGACCTTCTACGAGGGCACTAATTAAATTCTCCCTGCCTGTCGTACACCAGCCTTTTCTTAATTCGACTACCCCAAGCCCTGTGATTTCATAGGCTTTTACATCACAAAGCAAAAGCCCCAGTGTATTGAAATTCCGGGCTCTTTTCTCAAATTCAGGGTGTATTCTGTATGCTTGTGGAGCGCAGCCAAAAACCACTAAAGATATGGAAAAACAGGACAGGAAAAGCAGAATTCTTTTCTTCTTAGCACTCATTTTTTCTCTTTCCTCATTCCCTAAGAGGCTGTCTGAGAATGAGATATGTTTTCCAAGATCAAGTCGAAGATCCCGCTATTCGGGGGAGGGCTTG
This sequence comes from Anaerolineales bacterium, assembly GCA_048636195.1. GTDB lineage: Bacteria > Desulfobacterota > DSM-4660 > Desulfatiglandales > Desulfatiglandaceae > 4484-190-2. The sequence goes on along the minus strand of JAIVXD010000157.1, from coordinate 3,401 downwards.
AGTTTCTATTTCGAATTAGGTCCATGCAAGAAGCATGCAATTTTTTTGCCTAAAAATACCCTATTAATTTCAGATGGTTAGGATAAGTAATAGCAAAATCTGGCTCGAAGACGGCAAAAATTGTCAAATACTGCCGAGAATCGTCAAAGAAAAAATGAGACAAATAATGCAGTTTTAGTTTGAATTTATGAAAAACACAGGAATGAGTTCACAGATTGCATAATTAATTCTATTGACATTTGTGATTAGGTTTATTAGATTAAATAAAATTAGTTTTGCTCATTCTTTCACGGGGGAGAAGTATGCCGGCATGGTTATGGGGTTTAAGGAGAAAATAAAGGCCCCTGGAAAATCAGGAAAGGTGAAATAAGGGAAAGAAGGAGCGGGGGAAAAGATATTCTAAGCAATCATTTCATTCAAATTCGAACACACAATAAAGGGAGGTAAAAAAGATGAAAAAATTGGGATTATTATTATTACTTGGTTTGTTTCTTGCGGGTTGCGGTGGAGCGGCCAGCAAATCTGAGTTCTGGCAGCACAGCACTATGTACAAGAATTGGGATCATATGAACTTCAGTATGACTGGTTACAAAAATCCCACAGCAGACACAGCAAATGCATCCCAGACTCAAGAGTGGTGGGGTGAAGAGATACCTTATATCCCTGCGCAGTGATGTTTTTTTCCTAACAATTTAGCCAGCAACCACCTTTTAAAAGAAGTGGTTGTTGGCTGTTTTTTTACTATCGTCGCCATCCCTTAAGCCCCCAGACCAGCGAAACCAGGGCCAGACCACTGATTGTGGCCGAAACAAGGCCGGTCGCAAGTATTCCGCCTGCCAGCCAAACCGGTCCCCCTATCAGGGCGCCAACGATCCTGCCTAAACCTGCCGCCGCTAAAAAACCTGACATCATTGTTGCACGCGAGCCAGGCAATAACTCTGTACAGATCGACAAGAAGCTGACAATAGTGAATTCGAAGGTCAAAAAAATCAGAAAAAGGCTGCCAAAGGCCGGGGCCAGGCCTTGCCCAAGTATAGGCAACAGCCAATAGCTCATTGAGCACAGTGACAAGCCAAGGATTACAGACCGTTTTAGTCCAAATCGATCCGCCAGGGCAGCAGTTAAGGACTCCCCTGATAATTCGGCCATGCCAATAGCACTCGTCCACAGACCCAGGGCAACAATATTAAGGCCGAACGCTTCTTCCAGCCAGGCCCCATACACAACAAAAAGGTTATCGTTGGCAACGCTGACAAAAAAAGAAAAGCCAATGGCCCCTAAGGCAGCCCGCTCTTTTCCCAACCGTTGCCAGTTCTTCCAAAAACCCATTGAAACATTGCGTGTACCAGTTTCTTTTCCATCATCGGGGAACAAAATTCTCAAAGCTACAATACCCAATAGGCCCAAGCCTCCCAGGGTAAAAAAGGGGGATCGCCAGCCCAATCGGTCAATAAGAAGACCAAGCAGGGGGATTCCCACAAGTGTACTGCCTGCCCAGCTGAACTCAAGAAACCCAATGGCCAGCCCCCGCCTGTTGTAGGGTACCCGTTCACTTACATACGCTTGAATAGCCGGATCAAAAACGCTTTTGCCCAGCCCTGCCAAAAAAAATGATACCAGGATAACGCCGTAAAAAGGCAAAAAACCTCCTGCGAACATGCCTGTAGCCAGCATTCCCAAACCGGCCAACATCATCAACCGATAGCCCAAAAGATCTGCTACCGGCCCAAAAAACATGCCAATTATGGACGTAGCCTGATTAACTGCAATTAAAGAGGTAATCGCTGTAAGGGGCACCCCCAGCCCCCGACTCAGAACAGGTGCAAACGGATAGGCAAAACGTCGGGCAGTATTCAAGACAAGACGGCACGCAGTAGCCAGCCCCATCTTCCAGGCCAGACTGTGGGGCGGACTTAAGGGTGGAGTACCTGTCGAACGGTTAGGCATAAGATATGGCTCTTTGTGAGATTCTCGGCTTCAGCATAGGTGTTTTTAAGACCAGATCAGGATGGATCAGCAGGCTTGTTCGCCTCTTTTCTCAGGTGAGAGATAATGTCCATTATTTCTTTTCGGTAGGGCTTTGGAGCACCCACATAACCCCATCCTTTTTGCGCCTGGTAGAGGCCGTCATAAGCTGTGTCATGGTAGGATCTCATGAGATGAGGGATGTTCCTTTCAGTGAGAATCGAATCCAATAACTGGGCTTCAATATTATTTTCGAGAATAGCAACTTTTGTGTAATTTTCCATACTTGTCATGTCCTTTTGTAACATCTCAATAAATCCGGGCATTCCGAATACCTCCCCCTTTTGCAAAGGGGGATTGAGGGGGATTTTTTTGATATAGCCCTGATTTAATGAGAACTTACGTCCTTTTGCAAAAAACCCAGGTCCTTCTAACCAGCGATCAGTTACTTTTCTTTTAAAAACGTCCAGAGAATGACAGCCGCAAGGATCATGGCCAGGCAAAGCATCTGGCCCATGGAGAACATACCCCACAAAAGACCGATCTGCGGATCAGGTTGGCGGAAGAATTCTGCCAGAAAGCGAAATATGCCATAACCGGCAAGAAACAGGCAAACCATGGCCCCCGGGCGAAGCCGCATGCCCTTGAGGCCCCAGAGAATGATAAATAGCAACACGCCTTCAAGGCCTGCTTCATAAAGCTGGGAAGGGTGCCGGGGTAGCGGACCTCCCGTGGGAAAGACCATAGCCCAGGGCACAGAACTGGGCCGGCCGTAGAGTTCACCATTGATAAAATTCCCCAGCCTTCCCAGGCCGAGGGCAATGGGAGCAGTCACAACGACCGTGTCTGCCACCTCCCAAAGCGGTAGCTGGCGTGTACGGCAAAACAGGATGCCCGCAAGCACAGCGCCAATGAGCCCCCCATGAAAAGACATGCCGCCATGCCAGACAGCAATGATCTCCAGTGGGTGTTCCAGGTAGTATCCGAAATCGGGAAATTGATAGAAAAGCACGTACCCGAGGCGAGCGCCTATTATAAGGCCAATGGCACAATAGAAAATCAAATCCTGAAGCAGTCTTCCCTGTAGACCGAGACGGCGGGCGCGTGGCTGTACTTTGATAAGGAAGTAGGAGGCGAGAAAGCCCAGCACGTACATTAGTCCATACCACCGGAGTTTGAACGGACCGATCTCAATAATATTCGGATTTATCCTGGGAAAAGGTATCATAACACTGGTTCTTTGTAACTGGACACGGTTTCAAATGTAATCATGGATAATGTTATAGTTGAACGTCCCGGAATTTCTACAACTTATTGATATTATAGATATTTGCTGAGGCTTGGTAATCTTGCCTCACACATGGAATAATGGAATGGTGGAATAATGGAATGTCGTAGATCCCGTCTTTAGCGGGGATGTAAATTCGTCTTTTACC
>JAIVXD010000156.1:0-6039 GCA_048636195.1 Anaerolineales bacterium | reverse complement strand
GTTTAGCAATCATTCGAAGAAAATGTTGTAAAATGAAAATCGGTATATGAAAATTCATGATCTTGATATTTCTTAAAAATCTCCCAGGCCCTTCTTTCTATTTCCCAATCAACGATTATGTTCTCCAACTGATCGCTTTTTCTTATTTCGTCCCCAAAGAGTACAGACGCAAAAACCCCTTGACTCCATTGTGGAAAATCAAGGGGTTATGTGTCTTCTGGTAGTCCCAACGGGACTCGAACCCGTGTCGCCGGCGTGAGAGGCCAGTATCCTAGACCGCTAGACGATGGGACCATGTAAGCTAAGTAAAGAGGGCGCAGATGGTCATGATTGTTTCGTTTTGATGTGTTTCCAATTAATTTTATAAATAACACAAATGAATATGCACTGTCAATACATGAGAACGCTTAAAAGCAATTCTAAATATGGTTTCCGGCTGGATGTCTATAGCCTTCCTTCTTCAACCCCGTGACAGGCTACCTTAGTTCCGGAATTTATACGTATCAGGCGAGGAATTTCATTAATACAGCGCTCATTAGTGTAGAGGCAGCGGCCATGGAAAATGCAGCCTGAGGGGAGGTTGATGGGAGTAGGAACTTCACCTTTCAGTTTAATATGTTTGGCTTTTTGGCGGCCGAGCTTCGGAATGGCGCTCAGCAGGGCTTGCGTGTATGGGTGGCGCGGTGATTCGAATAGCTCTTTTGTCGGGGCCAATTCGCAGATTGTGCCAAGATACATGACCGCGACACGGGTGCTGACATGCTCTACAACAGAAAGATCATGGGTTATAAGCATGTAAGTGAGACCCCGTTTTTCCTGTGCGTCCATGAGCAGATTAAGGATTTGCGCTTGAATGGAAACATCTAACGCTGAAACAGGTTCATCAGCCACAATGAACTCGGGATCCACCATCAAGGCCCTGGCAATACTGATCCTCTGTCTCTGGCCTCCAGAAAACTCGTGAGGATAGCGACCGGCCCATTGGGGGTCCACCCCCACTTGTTGCATTACCTCGGCCACCTTGTCCTTAGCGTCCTGGGGCGTGATGGATTTATTATGAAAAAAGACCGGTTCTTCTAAGGTTTTTTTAACCGTCATGCGGGGATTCAGGGATGCATAAGGGTCCTGGAAAATCATTTGCATTTTCTTCCGATAGGGAAGCATTTCTTTGGCAGTCAGGTTGTCAATTCTTTTGTCCTGATAATATATTTCACCGCTGTTTGGAGGATATAATCCAAGGACTGTTCTTGCGAGGGTAGATTTCCCGCAACCGCTTTCACCAACCACCCCTAAGTTTTCACGCGGCATGATCGATAAACTGACATCATTTAAAGCCTTAACAGTTGTCCGTCTGCGAACAATATGCCCCTTTTCAATTGCAAGCTGATCAAGTAGACCGCCGGATATATCAAAGTGCTTTACAAGGTTTTTTACTGTTAACAGGCCGTTGGTGTTTTTCATTTTACTTTACCATGTGACATGCGACCATCCTGCCATGATCACTTACGCTGATAAGCGGCGGTATTTCCTTCTGGCACACCGTATCGCTGATGGTACAGCGGGGATGAAAAGCACAGCCCAAGGGGATCTCGGTTAAGTTCGGCATCATTCCGGGTATCTGGTATAACCGCGATCCAGGCTGAAGGCTGCCGGGCAATGCTTTGATAAGCCCCTGCGTATAAGGATGTTTGGGGTCATGAATAACCGCCTCAGTGGGACCGGCTTCCACGAATTTTCCTGCGTACATGACGGCAATTTTTTCCGTTACCTGTGAGACAACCGCTAAATCATGGGTAATTAGAATCAGGCACATGTCTCCGGTTTCACACAATTCCAGAAGAAGATCCATGATCCCTGCCTGAATGGTTACATCCAACGCAGTCGAAGGCTCATCGGCAATGATCAAAGAGGGGTTTGTCAACAAGGCAATGGCGACAACAATACGCTGCCGCATCCCTCCTGAACATTCATGAGGGTATTGTTGTAATCTTTTCTCAGGGGATGGAATGTAAACCTGTTTTAACTTTTCCAGGGCAATGTCCAGTGCGTCCGATTTGCTCATGTCATGATGAGCAAGCACGGTCTCCACCATCTGGGTACTTATGGTAAGAACCGGATTCAGTGTCATCATGGGGTCCTGGAAAATCATACTGATCCGGTTACCGCGAAGTTTTCGCATCTCTTCTTCGGAGAATTGGTTTATTTCCTGTCCTTCGAATAAGATCTTCCCTGCGCTAATATATCCGGGCTTGCTTAAAAGGTTTATTATTGCAAAACCGGTTACCGATTTTCCGGCTCCGCTTTCTCCAACTATTCCGAGCCTTTCTCTTTTATCAAGAGTAAAGCTGACACCGTCGATGGCCGTCAGATCACCGAATCTTAACGCAAATTTAACTTCCAGATCCTTAACTTCCAGTAAATGACTCATATTTTTTGATAACAACTGTAAAGTTGAAAGTCACTAAAGTGAACTAAAATGACTAAAGTTATTGAAGTTTACCCGTAACAACTCAGGTTCAAAGTTCAAAGGTTCACGCCTGCCCTGGTGCGACTTGACATACATTCTTGAAACGACTGCACTGAATTCTACTCCAGGAGTTTCTACGCAACGGAAGAGGAAATCCAGGTCTGGGCCAGGGGTTCAAGGTTAACTGATGAAAACTGCACGGTTTTGAGATATTGAGCAAATACGCTAAAATCTTCTACAATGACATTCATTTAAGGTTTATATCCTTAATTTAGGCACTTTAGGCACCCGCCGGGGCGGGGTTTAGATTTTCGGTGAAACTTTGAACTCTGAACCCGCGAATGGTTACAGATATTTCTTTGTTCCTAATGATTCTCACTTTTCAATATTCAATCGCCAATAGTCAATAGTCAATCAACAGCTTTATCCTTTATACAATTTCGGATTCAGCACGTCCCTCAACCAGTCACCCAGAAGGAGTATAACCAGTATAAAAATGATAAGAAGTACTCCGGGGAATAAGGTAATCCACCATGATCCGCTGAAGATATATTCAAAACCGGACCGGATGAGAGATCCAAGAGATGGCTTGGTAATGGGCATGCCTAAGCCTAAAAATGAAAGTGCTGCTTCACTCATCACGGCTTCTGCCACCTGAATGGTGGAAATAACCAGAACAGGCGTGAGGGTATTGGGTAAGACGTGGCGAAACATGATCTGCCAGCGACTGATGCCGATCACCCTGGCTGCTTCCACGTACTCCTTGTTCCTTTCCCCCAGAACCGAAGCACGAACTGTCCTTGCATAAATCGGCCAGTGGGATATTCCAATAATAATGATCAATAGCGGTACAGCCAGTTCTGCATAGCGGCCGACACCAAAAGCCAGCTTGAATATGGCGCTGGTAAAAATCGCAACGATAAGGTAGGGAATGGAAAATTGAATGTCGGTGATTCGCATTAGAAATGAATCAAGTTTTCCCCCGAGATAACCGGAAAAAAGGCCTACCAGGATCCCTACGAATGCCTGGAGTAAAACCGCACCGACTCCGATAAGAAGGGATACCCTCAAGCTGTAAATCATGGTGCTTAAAAGATCCCTGCCCTGGATGTCGGTTCCCAGAATGAAGCTCTTGCTGCCATCCTCCATCCATACCGGCGGGGTTTCAGCATCCATGATATCAAAGGTTGTGGTGTCGTAGGTATTGTAGGGTGCCAAAACCGGCGCCAGAATACAGATGACAACAAGAACTGAGAGGACCGAAAAACTTAGAATAGCTATGGGATCACGTTTGAAACTGTACAGCAGATAGGAGTTTTTGAATCGATTCCAGGCCTTCATTTTGTTCCTGCAATTCGCACCATGGGGTTGACAAACCCGTAGACAATATCAACGACTGTATTTACGATGACGAAAATGACCCCCACCACCACCAGATAAGCGACCAGAAGGGCTGTATCCGAGCGTTCAACGGCTTCAAGAAACATATACCCCATTCCATGCCAATTAAAAACAGTTTCCGTCAGAATTGTAAAGGCAAACAGAATTCCCATCTGAACGCCAAATACGGTGATTACCGGAAGCAGGGTATTTTTAAAGGCATGCACAAACCAGACCCGCTCGCGGTGGAGCCCTTTGGCCCAGGCAAACTTGATATACTCGGTTTCCAGGACTTCCATCATTTCAGCACGAACCAGACGGATAAAAAGCGGCAGCATAATGGATGAGAGGGATGCGCTGGGTAAAATCAGATGCTTTAGTCCGTCCCAGGTGAAAAATCCGCTTTCCCATCCCCAGAGGTTAACTGTTTCTCCGCGCCCATAGGATGGCAGCCAGTTCAATTCCACCGCAAAAAGATAGATCAATGCAATGGCCGTCAGAAATACCGGGATGGCTACACCAACGGTGCTGGCCGCCATTACAATGCGGGAAAACCAGCTTTTGGGATAAATGGCGGCATAGATTCCTGCCGGAATAGAGACAATGATGAGGATAAGGGCGGTGACAAGGACCAGCTCAATGGTTGCGGGGGCCTTGGATACAATGACTTTCAGGGCCGGTTTCTTGTAGAAAAAAGACATCCCCAGATCACCCTTACATGCATTTATTACAAAGCGGAAATACTGGGTATAGAAGGGATCATTTAGGCCCAATTGGTCCCGTATAACCTCGCGTTCAGCCGGCGTGACCCGCTCTCCAACCAGATCCCTGACCGGATCGCCAATCTGGTGCTGGATCACAAACCCCACCAGGCTGATCACCAGCATCACAAAGATGGCTTGAATGATACGTCTTACGATAAACGCGAACATGACAGGCCTTTGTTTAATTTCAGTGAGTTATATCCAACCGTAGTAATTTCTCAATAAGTCCGGGTGCTCACAACCTGATTAATGCCTTAAGCGAATGACAATGGCCATACATCCTTTCGGAGTTTAGGCGTGAGCCTTTTATAAAATCCTTACGGATAAACTCCACCCTCTTATTGAGAACTTACCAGTTGTACAAGTTGAAAAATTTTGGGGCAGGCGCGTTATCTTTGGTAACGACCGCCTGCCCCTTTTGTTTCATTCGCCGTTCGTGGCCCTTCGCACCCAAAAACCCTAAGAGGCATTTCCAAAGATTGCATCTTTCCAACGGCCAAAGGACCACAAACAAATGGCATTTTTGCTACTTATACACCAGATCACCAAAATACGGAAAGTTCATTGTGTTCACGATATGTTTGATGCCCACCTTGTTTTTACCAGCATAGGAATGGTTCTGCCAGTGAAACGGCACAAACGCCGCGTCATCGTACAGAATTTTTTCAATTTCCTGCAGAATCGCTGTCCGCTTTTTCAAATCCGTTTCGACCTGGGCCGCCATGGTCAATTCATCGATCTTGGGATTGCAATAATTCCCGCTGTTATACTGTCCGTAACCGGTTTCCTTGTTCGGGCACATCGTTAGAAACTCACTGAAATTACCGGAATCTTCCGTATCCGAGTGCCAGCCGATCAATTGCATATCGGCCACCTGGGCATCAAACTCATCCCAGTACTGGGCCTTGGGCATGGTCTTAAGATTCACCTTGATTTTAATTTTTGACAGCATGACGACCATGGCCTCGGCGATCTTTTCGTCATTGACATACCGGTTGTTCGGGGCAATCATGGTGCACTCAAAGCCGTTTTCCAGCCCGGCTTCTTTCATCAGGGCCTTTGCCTTTTTCAGATCATAGCGGGGAACCAGTGCAGGATCGTACCCCATATAACCTTTGGGACCCTGTTGACCGGCCGTGGTGGCAGTGCCTTTCATGATCTTTTTGACAATGCCTTTATTATTGATGGCGTGGACAATGGCCTGGCGTACGCGTACATCCTTGAACTCTGCGCGCCGTTTTTGGTTTAACTGAACGGTGATAATCCGGCCACCGGAATAGGTTACCATTTTGACTTTTTTATCACTGCGGATTCTCTTAAAATCCTGGGGCGGCACCGGTGAGATAAAATCCACGTCCCCGGAGAGCAGTGCTGCCACACGGGTGGCATCTTCCTTGATCGGGGTCAGAATGATCTTATCCACATTTC
>JAIVXD010000155.1:0-6068 GCA_048636195.1 Anaerolineales bacterium | reverse complement strand
ATAGTTTCCACCCTGATTTATTGAGAAATAACGTCTAAATGTCCTTTTGATAGGTGAACCCTGAACCCGTGAGCGGGTACTTTTTATAAGAGACCTTTTGTAGAGGGGACACTCCCGTCCAGCCGAGCCTCAAGGCTGCTGGCCTGATCTAAAGCTCTGCCAAAGGCCTTGAAAATTGCCTCTGAAATATGGTGGGGCTCCTCTCCTGCAAGGAGATCGATATGCATTGTGATGCCGGCATTAATTACCAGGGCATGAAAAAATTCTTTCATCAGGCTGACATCAAATGTTCCGGTGGTTCGTTTTTTCAGGGGCACTCGATACGACAAAATGGGACGATTAGAAATATCAATAACGACCCTGATCAGCGTTTCATCCATAGGAATGGTCGCCATACCGTAACGCTTGATGTCTTTTTTGTCACCCAGGGCTTCATTCAGGGCCGACCCCAGGCATATGCCCAGGTCCTCAACAGTGTGGTGATCATCTATCTCTGTGTCACCTCGGGCGGTCAATTCCATGTCCATAAAGCCGTGAGCCGTAAAGAGGTTAAGCATATGATCCATGAAAGGGATACCGGTATCCACGCTGGAAAGACCGGTGCCATCAAGATTGAGCTTGAGATGGATCTCCGTTTCCTTTGTCTTTCTGTCTATTTTTGAGCTACGTTTCATATGACATGATCCTGATAAGAGGTGCTCCATCCCGATTATTCTCGTTTAGAAACCTGGACTCCACACCATAGGGTTAATTTCTATGGAAAGTGCCTGAAAGCATCCTTTAAATCTTTGCATTAAACCATAAATGTCAAGGGAAAAACAAGAACTGACTGGTCAATTGACACGCAAATATCTTTATTCTATGCTGACTCCACCAATAATGGAGTCCAGAAACTCTGTGACCAATTGAAAAAGCTGGATTCCGGCTTTCGCCGGAATGACAAAAAATGGTGTTTTTCGACTTTTTGCGAGTTCCTCAACCTTGAACCCCTGGCCCAGACCTGGCTTTCCTCTCCCGTTGTGTAGAAACTCCTGGAGTAGAATTCAGTGGGATCGTTTCAAGAATGCATATCAAGTCGCACCAGGGCAGGCGTGAACCTTTGAACTTTGAACCTGAGTAGCAAGTTTATCCATGCACAAAAAAATATGGGAAAGAATATCAATAGATTAATCGGTCTGATCCTATTAGGGTTGGTTCCCTGGCTGGCATTAAGCTGCGATCAACCTGTATTCAGAGATGATCTTGAGGCCATCAAGGCAAGAGGTGAACTAAAAGTTATCACCCGCAACAACGCCACCTGCTATTACGAAGGTCCCCATGGGCCTGTGGGGTTTGAGTACGATCTGGCCAGGGCCTTCGCAGAGCATTTAGGCGTAAAGCTAAAGCTTGTAATTCTTGATACCTACCAGGAGATGGTTTCCACATTGCTTGGCGGGGATGCTGACCTCATTGCCGCAGGCCTCACCGCGTCCGATCACCACGAACAACACCTGGCTTTTGGACCCGGATATCTGGATGTAAACCGGCAGGTGGTAGGTCGGCGTGACGGCCCCGAGCCAAAAAACGTTAAAGACCTGTCCGGCCAATTGCTTTGTGTGAGCGCCGGCACCTCCCATGAGCAATTCCTGTTGAAGCTAAAACAGCAGTATCCGGAACTCTCGTGGAAGGCGATTCCTGGATATGAAACCGAGCAACTCCTGGAATTGACCTGGCAGGGCTCTATCCCTCTTACCATTGCTTATTCCGACATTATTGATATAAATCTTCGATATTATCCGGAATTGATGGTTCGTTTCAGTTTCGGAAAGGAACAGAAACTGGCCTGGGCAATGCATCCACAAAACCGGCACCTTCAGAAGGCTGCCTACCATTGGTTTGACCAACCATCAACCGACGCCCTTCTTAAGAGGCTAACCCAGCACTACTATGGGTACCTGAAGATTTATGACTATGTGGATTTGATGAGATTTCGCAGACGGTTGACGCAGCGTTTGCCCCGATACCAAAAATACTTTGAGGAGGCCGCAAAAAAATACGGGGTAGACTGGAAACTGGTTGCAGCCCAGGCCTATCAGGAATCACATTGGAACCCCAGGGCAAAAAGCTTCACCGGGGTGAGGGGTATTATGATGTTGACCCTGGAAACCGCCAGGCATTTTAAGGTGAAAAGCCGCTTAGATCCAAAACAATCCATCTATGCCGGGACCCGCTATTTTGCCCGTCTACATCGTAGAATTGGCGATGAAGTTCCTGAACCGGACAGAACTTATATGGCCCTGGCAGCATATAATGTTGGATGGGGTCATTTAGGGGACGCCAGAACGCTTGCCTTGCGCCTTGGAAAGGATCCAAATTCCTGGCACGATGTTCGCACTACTTTGCCGCTGCTCCGCCAAAAGAAATATTACAGAACCCTACAGTACGGATATGCCAGGGGTACCGAGCCGGTGCGGTATGTGGAACGCATCAGAACCTATTATAAGATCCTGACGCAGAAAACGGTAAATTCTCAATAAAGTCGGGTGGAATTTATCTCTGGCCCGGACCTGTCTTTAAGGGTTTAGTTTTATTATTTCAATTTCCGACGAATTTCAGATAAAATGGCGTATTTATGGAAAGTCGCACCTCCTGATCCTGTCCCGGTCTCGGGACGGGGAGGGCGGGCCGAAACAAATACGAATGACATAAATCCCAAATTCAAAATGTGTCAATATCCTGTAAATATTGTATAAGTTCAGAATGTAGCGGAAGCAGAGAAAATTATGCCCAGGCTCTTTATTTCAGAAGGACCCATGAAGGATCAGACCTTTGATTTTAAGCAGAAGGCCGTCTTTATCGGAAGATCCTCATCCAACGACATTCAAATCAATGACACAAAGATTTCCAGAAAACATCTTAAGATATTCAAGATAGGGGAATCGTTCTATATTGAGGATTTAGGAAGCACTAATGGGACATTGCTCAATGGTGAGATGATTACGCCAGGGAAAAGCTATGAGGTGACAGAACGAGATACAATAGTTATTGGGAATACCGTGATCCAGTTGGGTGGAATTCCCCCAAACAAGGCTTTGGGCATGAAAGATTTGGGGCACCATTCTCCGGAAGCAGACTTAGATGTATTAAAAGACTTAGCCCGAGAAAGACGCTCTCGATCGCCCAAGAATTTGCAATTGATTTACAAGGCCTCTAAGCTTTTGGAGCAGTCATTAGAAATCAATGAGGTGCTTGAGATGATTTTGGATTCCATGTTCGAAACCCTCCCGAGAATTGACAGGGTAAGCATCCTTCTTTTTGATAACCAAAAGAACAAGTTAAAGGAGGTAGTAACCAGGTCAAGACAAGATGAAGCAAAGGGTGCCATCCATTACAGCCACACAGTGCTTGACCGGGTTGCAAAGAACGGCAAGGCGATCAAGGTATCCAATACAACCTATGAAGCTCAACCTGAATCCCTGGAGAGTATGGATACCTTGCAGATCAGATCTGTCTTGTGTGTTCCCATGATAATTAACAAAAAAACCAGGGGTGCCATCTACGTTGACTCACGCCGGGGGCCTTATGACAGCTCCCGCAAGGAAGACCTTTTGCTGCTCAACAGCCTGAGTGGTTTTATAGCTGCTGCCATAGAAAAGTCCGGCTTGATTACTGGTTGAGATGAAATTCCCCTCAATCACTTGCGGACAGATATCGCCTCAGGGTTGTGCAAAGGATCAGGCAACAGGCAATAATCACAAGGCACACCATGAATGCGTTCCTGTAAGCCGCGGGTGGATAAACGCCATCCACACGACCAACATGGTCAAGTATGGTCCCGGTCCATACCTGTAGAGTAGCCGCGCCGAGGAAGGGCGATGGATTGAGGAGGCCTGTGGTGAGTCCCAGGATGGGGTCGGGGGTGGTCTCCCGCACTAATGCCCAAAGGATGGTGCCTAATCCTCCAGTGGCGCCTCCCATAAAAAGCAACAAAGGGATTATGCCTCCCCTTCCCAGTGCATGAGCCCCAAACGTGAGGCCTACCCATATGCCTGTCATCATGGCTAAAATACAAATAAGTATATGGGCCTTGTTGTGAAAGACTCTGTCTGAAAGCCATCCCGTCAAAGGGGCGCCAACTATAAATCCAATGGGAACAAGCATGTTGAGCCCGGCCGCGTGCAGACGATCCAGATTGAGAGTAGCCATAAGGAATGGTGTGGCCCATAGGCCCTGGAAAGTAAGATAGGACCCGAAGGATCCGAAGAAAATTGCCGCCAGGACCCAGAATCGCAGGGAGGTAAGAACCTGGGGGGCAGATCCTTTAAGAGTCCCGGCTTGTTCACCCGCTGAGGCGGGTTCCTTATGCATTGATTCAACCGTTTCTTCATGATCCCGGATAAGCAGCAGAGTGGCAAAGGCAAGTACAAGCGTAACTCCGCCGATGATCAAGAAGCTCGATCTCCATCCCCATGTATTGGCCATCCACGCCAGCGGCGTGGTAGCCATGATCGCCCCCAGATTACCTGAAGCCAGCAGCAGTCCGGTCATGGTGGCAAATTCCTTTCTTCGGAACCACTGTGATAAGGCCTTCATGGCCGGGACATAAACGCCGCCCACCCCAAGGCCGATGAGTGCTCGGCCTGCCGCGGCCCAGCCAATGCTTGGGGCTAACCCGAACAGGACACAACCCAGGGCTGCGGCCAAAGACCAGAATCCCACAACCCTTCGCGGGCCGAGACGATCGGACAGATAGCCCACAAGAGGTTGCTCCAGTGCGTAAAGATAAAAATACATGGAGGACATGAATCCCAATGCCGTGGCATGGGTCTGGAAGGCGGTCAAGAGATCGTGCGCGATCACCGAAATGGAGACCCGGTGAAAGTAAACAAGAAAGTAGACCGAGGAGAGTAAACCAAAGACCAACCAGCGGTGGGAATCATGGAATTTGGATTGTTTTTCATAGGTCACGGGAAATCTCCCACAGGGTTTGAACAAAAAAGCATTTCGTGCCAAATTGCTGAATTACAAAGCTTGTAATTAGCAGAATAATAAGATTATAGTAATCTAATGTAAAGTTTCCATAAGCGCTAAGCGCATGTTCCTGCAAAGCTATTCTAAAAGGATTAAGAGAGGAGGAAAAGGTGGATATCAATGAACCGGAAATAAAGCAAGAGGAAATACTGGTTTTACAGGATGAAAATTTTAATGGAGACAACGTCTGCATTGTAACCGGGGCCGGGACCGGGATTGGGAGGGCCACGGTTATTGCCGCGGCCGCAAATAATTTGATGGTAGTGGGTCTGGATATCAACGAAGAGGAAGGGGAAAAAACTCAGAAAATGGCCCGTGAGATGGGCGGTCAGATGGCCTTTATCAAAACTGATCTGACCAAAGATGAGGATATTGAGCATGCCGTGGCAGAGGCTGCCAGGCTGGGAACAGTCAAATACCTGGTTAACATAGCGGGTATCCAGCACATTGATCCTGTGGAAAATTTTCCCATGGAGAAATATGACCTGATGCAAAGACTAATGCTTCGGGCTCCATTTTACCTTTCCAAACTAACTATCCCGCATATGAAGAAAAGCAGTGATGGGACAGGGGTTATCGGCAATATGGCCTCGGTCCATGCACATATCTGCACAATTAATAAACCGGTTTACAACATCACCAAGTTCGGGTTGAAGGCTTTGAGCCAATCAATTTCTGCCGAAGGCGAGGGAAAGGTCCGTTCTTTCACCTTGAGCACCGGGTTTGTGAGAACAGCACTGGCCTTGAATCAGATACCCGCTCAGGCCGAACAGCGTGGAATAACACCCGATGAGGTCGTGCGTGACGTTATGATGGGACATTCGCGTATCAAGGAGATGATGTGTCCCATTGAGGTGGCAAACCTATTCATTTTTGGATTTTCCCGCTTTGCAAAGTATCTCGTCGGTGGAGATCTCCTTTTTGATGGAGGCATGGTACTAACCTATGCGGACAAAAAGACTGAAAAACCGTCCTAAAGATGAATTCTTCTCCATCTTTCTTGGATTAGCCACTCCTGATACCTAAGATTCCGCCGTATTTATGGCGGAGATGGATCA
>JAIVXD010000154.1:0-6088 GCA_048636195.1 Anaerolineales bacterium | reverse complement strand
GATTATATAACGGCATTGAAAAAAGAAAAAGAAGCTCTTGCTGAAAAAAACCAGACTCAAGAAGAGAGATTAGCAGACTTAACTGACCAACTGGAAAACTCAAGGACAGCCACAGATGGGGTCAAGCAGAGGATTGCTGCCCTTTTGGAGAAAATAGGGCAAATCGATATTTAGATCCGGGAGGGATAATCCTTGGAAAAGCCCATCAGAATTAAACTCCTTGATCATGAATATCTCATAAGGAGCGATGAGAATGAAGAGTGGGTCAAAAACATCGCTCAATATATCCATGATAAATTTGGAGAGATAACGGAAAACACGGAAGGGCTTTCAGAAACAAAGACAGCCATATTGGCTGCCTTTGATATTGCCAGTGAGTATTTCCAACTGCTGAAAGAGCGGGACGATCTGGTTGAAAATATTGAAAGACGGGCACAGGCCCTGAATTCCCACATTGATTCCATTACCATGTGAAACATCCGGCCTTGCTTTTTTTGGCAGGGATCGAATTTGGCAAACGGGTTCAACTATGGAACCCATGACTTTAGTTTTCAGGAAAAATCCCCAAATCTGCAGCGCACACTTGTGGGTTGCGGATGTGTCTAACAAAGGGATAGCGCATACAGAATAAGAATTATTGATCAAGAGGGTTTAAATATCACTCAGTGTGAATAATATAAATTTCGTTAAGTTAGGAAAGAGATATAAACTGTGTATGGTGAGATCAAGTTCTTAGAACAAAAAAGACCAAGATAGGCTGGAGTTGTCCCTTTTTAGGACTCGATCAACCATTTGTCTCCTCTCTTAGCCAGGATTGACCCTCCCTTTAATCCTTTTCCCTAATTCTTCTTCTGTATTCTTCAGAAATCAAATGAGCACCAGGCCCTGATTGCAGCGATTCTTCGTTGGGGCCATCTTATATTAAGTGAGAATAGGAGCGTCACCTAATTATGACTTTAATTCATGTAATCGGTAGCGCCCTCTTGAGCCTTATTGTGGGCATACTTGCCGGGGTTTTTTTCCGCAAGAAAATCGTCGAAAGCAGAGTAGACTCCATTGAAAAATACTCCAGGAAGATTCTTGCCGATACCCAAAAAGAAGCGAAGACAATAAGGAAAGAGGCCGCACTCCAGGCTAAGGATAGTCTCTATCAAATGAAGGTTGAGTTTGAGAAGGAGACAAAGGCAAACAGAAAGCAGTTGCTCTCTCAGGAAAAACGTCTATTCCATAAAGAGGAGAATATAGATCGAAAAACCGAGCAGCTTGAAAAGAGGGAAGTAAGAATCTCCAATAAAGAGGAAGGCATTGATAAGATTGAAAAGACATTGAGGCGGAAAGAGCAAGAGTGTGAACGCCTCATTTCGGATCAAAGAAAGCAACTTGAGAGGTTGGCAGGCATATCAAGCGAGCAGGCCAAACATCTCCTTATCGCCTCTATGGAATCGGAGGCAAAGCACGATGCCGCAAAAATGATGCGAAGGATAGAAAACGAGGCGAGGGACGATGCGGACCGTAAAGCCCAGGAGATCCTTTCCTTGGCAGTAAAAAGATATGCCGGCGATTATGTGGCTGAAAAGACTGTTTCTGTTGTTAATCTGCCTAATGAAGAAATGAAAGGACGAATAATTGGAAGAGAGGGCAGGAACATTCGTGCTATTGAAGCGGCCACCGGAATAGATCTTATAATCGATGATACACCGGAGGCCGTAATACTATCCGGTTTTAATCCGGTTAGGCGAGAAGTGGCCAAGATTTCCCTGGAAAGATTAATAGATGACGGCAGAATTCACCCGGCCAGGATCGAGGAGATTGTTTCAAAGGTCGGCAAGGAAGTAGACGCCACCATAAAAGAGGCGGGAGAACAGGCCACGTTTGATGTGGGAGTACACGGGATCAATCAGGAACTTGTTAAGCTCATAGGTCGATTAAAATACCGTTCAAGTTATGCACAAAATGTGCTTCAGCACTCGAAGGAGGTCAGTTTTCTTTGCGGTATTATGGCTGCTGAGCTGGGTTTGAATGTAAAACAGGCAAAAAGAGCTGGACTGCTCCACGACATCGGTAAGGCGGTGGACCATGAGGTGGAGGGCCCTCATGCAATCATAGGGGCGGATCTAACCAGGAAATATGGTGAATCTAACCTGGTAGTTCATGCCATTGCCGCTCATCATGAAGATATCCAACCCGAGTCAGTCCTGGCTGTTTTGGTGCAGGCGGCGGATACATTGTCCGGGGCCAGGCCTGGAGCGCGCCAGGAAATGCTGGAGTCCTATGTGAAGAGGCTGGAAGGGCTGGAGAAGATCGCCATGTCCTTTAATGGTGTCAATAAGTCTTACGCCATTCAGGCAGGGCGAGAGATCCGTATTATGGTTGAAGGGAAAACCATTAATGACGATCAGGCCTTTATCGTTTGCAAGGACATCGCAAAAAAAATTGAAAAAGAATTGAGTTATCCAGGCCAGATCAAGGTGACAGTGATCCGTGAAACCAGGGCTGTGGAGTATGCAAAATAGCGTATAGTTTTTTGACAGGATAAACAGGATAGACATGATTACTTTACTCTTGTAAATCAAAACAAATATCCTGTTCTTTGAAGATTTACTATTAGCTGTAAGTTATTTGAATAAAAAAGGTAAGAGTTTAGTCAATTATAGTCATGACTGTCTGGAGGAAAACATTAATATTGTGGTAAAACAGGATTCATAAAAGGATGTACATGATATATAAGATCTTGATTATCCTGTAATCCTGTCTAAATGTCCTTTAAATAAGCGAACTGTTACAATAAAATAAGAGGGCTAGGTTTGTGGAAAAGACCCTGTTCAACAAGAATGGGCTGCCTACCGCCTATATCACTGATGGTTATAACCAGGATATTTATCTCTGGGATGGGCATGCTGTCGCCTATATCTTTGAGAACGAACACGTATACGGGATAAACGGGGACCATCTGGGTTGGTTTGTTCAGGAAATCGTGTTCAATAATTATGGGGAAAGGGTCGGTTTTACTTCCAGTACCTGTCCGGTAAACATTGCAAAAGAACCGAGCAAAACCAAAAAACACCCCAGGGCTGAAATTAGACCGCGCTGGAAGGCCCCGGCATTCCCCAATTTGACTTTCAATGTTGCTGAACAGGATTTGAGCGATTTCCTGAACCAGGGACAGGCCGTGGGAATACGGGCATAATTAAATTTTTCTCTTCAATTTCTTGCGGTTTGAAGTATGATAGAAATATGTCTCAAGAAAAGGAAACGGTCTATTTAGTTGACGGCACTTCGTATATTCACCGGGCCTACCATGCCATAAGGGGCCTTGCCAACTCAAAGGGTTTCCCTACCAACGCCTCCCTCGGCTTCACCAAAATGATCCTGAAGCTTCTTGCCGACAAGACGCCGGAATATCTTGCCATTGTCTTTGATGCCAGGGGGCCCACCTTCAGACATAAGATGTATGCAGATTATAAGGCCAACCGGCCGCCGATGCCTGATGACATGGCTGCTCAGATCCCCGTCATCAAATCCATCGTTAAAAACCTGAATATCAAGATGGTAGAAAGGGAAGGATATGAAGCGGATGATATCATTGGCACCATGGCCAGGGTGTGTGAAGAAAAGGGTTTACGTGTTGTCATGGTGACAGGGGACAAGGATTTCAGGCAACTCATAACGCCCAATACAGTCATGTTGGATACCATGAAGGACGCGGTAACGGATTATACATCTTTAAAGGAGGCTTACGGGTTTGAACCGGAAAAGTTTATAGATGTCATGGGGCTTTCCGGTGATGCCACAGATAATATCCCCGGAGTGCCTGGAGTGGGAGAAAAGACTGCGGTTGATCTTATCAGGCAGTTTGGGTCATTTGGGAGTGTCTTTGAACATGTGGAGGAGATAAAGAAAAAGAAGCTGAAAGAAAATCTTCTGGAATTTCAAGAAAATGCTGTTTTGAGCAAAAAACTGGTAACCATTGATCGGTTTGTGCCTATTGATGAGAATGTTGAGCAGCTAAAGGTTGGGAAACCATACGGTGAGGAATTAGCGGTAATCTTCAGGGAACAGGAATTCAGGGGCCTGTGGGATCAATTTGCATCGAGAAGTGAAGGACCGAAGAATTACAGTTTGTGTCTTTCAAAAGAGTCGTTAAAGACCTTGGTCGGGCAAATAAGAGAGACGGGCATGGTTTCCATTGATACGGAGACCACCGGTACGAACCCCCTTAAGGCCAAGCTTGTGGGTGTCTCTTTTTCCTGTGAGGAAGGAATAGCAACATATCTGCCCCTTGCTCATCTTTATCTCGGTGTTCCATCCCAGTTAGATTGGCAGGAAGCCCTTGACATGTTAAGGGATGTTCTGGAAGACAAACAGATTCTAAAGGTGGGCCAGAATATCAAATATGATGCCGAGATTTTAAAGCGACACGGGGTTGCGCTCAATGGAATTCATTTTGACACCATGATTGCATCCTATGTCATCAATCCGGGTCTGCGTCAGCACAACCTGGATTATCTTGCACAGCATTATCTGAATCATAAGATGATCAGTTATCACGAGGTGGTGGGTAAAGGAAAGAATGCGTGCAATTTTTCTGAGGTAGATGTTGAAAGGGCCATGGCCTATTCCTGTGAAGATGCTGATATCACTTTAAGATTGTGGAAAATTCTTGGTGACAAACTCAAGTCTGATGAAAATGAGTCACTTTTTTATGATTTGGAGATGAAGCTCTTGCCTGTTCTCATGGACATGGAGATGACCGGTATTAAAATTGATGCCGGCTTTTTTCAACAGATGTCCACCCGTTTTGCCGGGCAGATGAAGGAGATGGAAAGGGAGATCTTTGATGAGGCTGGCATGGAATTCAACATCAATTCTCCCCAGCAGTTGGGCGAGGTGCTTTTTGAAAAACTCCGGCTCCCGGTTCAAAAAAAGACTGCCAAGACCAAGAGGTATTCAACCGATGTCAAGGTACTTAAGAAACTTTGCGCCTTTCCACATAAGATGCCCAGGCTGATACTGAGATACAGGACCATTTCAAAGCTTAAATCCACTTATCTCGATGCATTGGTAAAAATGGTCGATCCATCCACGGGAAGGATCCATACGTCCTATAACCAGACTGTTGCGGCAACCGGACGATTGAGCAGCAGCGATCCCAATCTTCAAAATATCCCCATTCGAGGGGAAGAGGGCAGGGAGATTCGAAAGGGATTTGTGGCCGAAAATGGGCACTATCTTGTATCGGCAGACTACAGCCAGGTAGAACTCAGGGTGTTTGCCCACTATTCTAAGGACCAGGCATTTATGGATGCCTTCAAGCGGGATGAGGATATTCATGCCCGTACTGCGTCTGAGATTTTGACCACGGAAAATGGGACTGTCACTTCTGAAATGAGGCGGATTGCAAAGGCCATAAATTTTGGTATCATCTATGGTATGGGACCTCTGAAGCTCAGTGAAGAATTGGGCATTGAGCTCAAGGCAGCCAGGGATTATATCAGCGCTTATTATGAGAGGTACCAGGGCGTCGTTAGATACAAGGAGAAAATGATTGATAATGCGCGAAAAAAAGGGTATGTTACGACGCTTTTCAACCGGAGACGGTATCTGCCCGATATTCAGCACGGTAACAACAGGATTCGTTCTGAGGCAGAACGTATGGCCATAAATACTCCCATTCAGGGTACGGCAGCGGATCTGATCAAAAAAGCCATGATTAATATCCACCGGCGGTTAAACCAGAATGGTCTCAGAACCAGGATGCTCCTTCAGGTTCATGATGAGCTTGTTTTTGAGGTGCCGGAGGAAGAACTGGATGCTGTAATACCCATGGTCAGGGAAGAGATGGAAGGGATTTATCCTCTGAGGGTGCCGCTGAAGGTGGATATCAATAAAGGCAGGAATTGGGATGAAGCGCATTGAAGTAAAGTTAATGAAAAAGATAGCCATTAAAAGAAACAAACCGTCTATAAATTCGGACAAATTATATGTGGGCATTGATGCCGGTTCTATCAGCGTTAATTGTATCGTGATCAACGATAAGAGAGAGATCGTTTACGAATCCCCATATGACCGCCATCTTGGCAAAGTAGAA
>JAIVXD010000153.1:0-6094 GCA_048636195.1 Anaerolineales bacterium | reverse complement strand
TTTTATCATGGCGATATCTCCCTTTTATCCATCTGTTTCTTTCCAATCAGTGCTTATTTTATTTAGTGTCCATCCAGAAATGAGATAGTTTTCGCAAGGTCAAGGAAGATGAGGATTCTAACCACAGGAATACATTGAAGTATTTCGAGGATTAGAATCCGAATCTGACGCAGAGATTGCGGAAAATAGCCATTTATGGATTGACACTATCTAACAAGTCGGCATGTTCATTTCTGCCCAGACTCTCTTTTACTTCATGATATTTGGGGAGCCTTATGCAAAAACTTGTTCCGTGGCCGAGCTGGCTCTCCACTTCCATTTTTCCGCCCAGTTTCTCAATAATGCTGCGGCAGACAAACAAGCCAAGGCCTGTACCTTCACCCGGGGGCTTTGTGCTGAAAAACGGCTCGAAGATCTTTTTCAGGTTTTCTTTGGGGATACCCTGCCCGGTATCGCGTACCGTAAGGGCTACATCGTCACCTGTATTTTCAAATATTATGGAAATCTTGCCTCCGGTCCCGGTCGCATGAACTGCGTTAGTTATTAGATTGATCAAGACCTGCCGCAACTTATAGGGATCACTCCATATTGTGGCTGCTGAAGGATCAATTTCAGTAGTAATTTCGATATCCTTATTTTTTGCCTCTTTTTTTATCAATTCAACTGCTTCATCCGTCAACTCATTTATTTTTATCTCAGCCAGGGCGGAATCGGTTTCCTTGACAGATCCCAAAAGTTGATGGGTAATTCTTCTGGCCCTTTCTATGGCATTTTCTATCTTGCCCAGGGCCTTTGAGAAATCCTGTTTCCGGGGCATCTGCGCCAGTTCTTCTTTATTCAGAATCAGCTTCATCCAACCGACAGATTCCTTGATAATGGCCAGGGGGTTATTGATCTCATGGGCTACGCCGGCAGCCAGAGTTCCCAAAGAGGCCAGTCTTTCGGTAGCTATTATCTGCTCCTCCATCCTTGCCCTGAATTCTGTCTCCCTGAACTTTTCTTCCTCACGCAGGATCTTTTCGTGTGCCTGTTTTATCTTACCCAGCAGGTGTTCCAGTTCTATGGGTTTAGTAAGATAATCAAAGGCCCCTGTCTTTATGCCATCCACGCCGTCCTGGGTCGTAGCATGGCCGGTAAGCATGATGACTTCGGTTTTTGGATATTTTTCCTTGATATGATGAAGCGTCTCGATACCGTTCATGCCGGGCATCTTGACGTCCAGCACCACTACATCCATGGGGCTTTTTTCGAGGATGGACAGGCATTCTTCACCGGTTCCCGCCTGTTCAGGGGCAATACCTCTTCTTTTCAGTCGTTTTGTAATGGTGCGGCGAAATTCCTCTTCGTCGTCAACCAGAAGAAGGCGTATGCTTTCCATTAAACCAACCCCAAAATTTTCCACCAGACGCCTGCCACCAAAACCAGAATTGCCAAAAGAATAGGTGTGGCAACAAGACCCACTTTTGTGAGATCAGACGCCTTGAAGTACCGGTAACTGTATGCGATGGCATTTGGCGGGCAGCCAATGACCAGGAGCATGGCAAAGGAGGTGGCTGTTCCCAGGCACAAGGCAAGCACCGTGGGGTCTACCCCTTCCAACTGGGCCATGGGAATTACGATGGGAAGAATCAAGGCTGCGGCAGCCACATTGGCCATGGCATTGGTCACAAGGGCCCCGAAAACCGCTACACCAACAAACAGAAGCAACCATCCTCCCCCTTGAACAAGCGGAAAAAAGAGGTTGGCAAAATAATTGGCAGCCCCGGAGTAGCCCATTGCCAGGCCGAGGGAAATACCCCCGCCAAAGATAAAAAGGGCAGTCCCCCATTCAAGATTCTCGTGTATATCCTCCCATTTTAAAATGCCGAAAAGCACCAGTGCGGCAACGCCCAGCATTCCTGTTACCGAATAATGCATGCCGTGGAATCCCTTTGTCAGCCATAGGATAAAACTCAGACCAATTATAAGCAGGGTCTTTTTTTCAATTGTACTCCAGGGGCCAAGATCCTCATCAAATTCCGGCAGCTTAAACTTGGGATCAGGTCGAAAGACAAGGTAGACGATCCCAACGGCTACAGGCACCGTAATAATGGCTGCAGGCATGGCATACATTATCCAGTCCAAGAATGTGATCTCAATACCCGTGAATTCCTTGAGGAAGGCAGCAGAAACCATACACCGGCCACCGCCCACGAGGGTTCCCATGCCCCCGCAAGAGCAGGCAAACGGCAGGGACAGCATCATAAACTTTGCCGTGTTGGTATGCGGCTCTATGCCCACGGCCCTCATCAATGGGAGCATAGTTACAATGCCTATGGCACAGGCCGCTGCATCATGCATAAAGGAGGAAGAGATGCCAAGTCCTATGGCGATGATAAAGGTAAATCTTATCACGCTGTTTCCGGCTTTTTTGACGATAAAATACCCTAATCGCTTTGTAAGACCGGCCTTCTCCAGGGAGATGGCAAAGATCAGGCAGCACATGATAAATACCACTACAGGGTGCATATAAGGGGCCCAGGCCTCTTTAACGT
Source organism: Anaerolineales bacterium (assembly GCA_048636195.1). Taxonomy (GTDB): domain Bacteria; phylum Desulfobacterota; class DSM-4660; order Desulfatiglandales; family Desulfatiglandaceae; genus 4484-190-2. The sequence continues at coordinate 3,560 of JAIVXD010000153.1, read as the reverse complement.
CGCCAATTCCCATAATCACCAATAATACGGCAATACAGATTGCCGTGATCTCAAGAGGGATAGGTTCCAGCACAAAGAGAAAAACCAGTACCGCCAGGATAGCCAGGAACCTCTTGGCCTTTGGAGAAAGGCCATCAACGTAATCTACTTTGAGTCCGGTCATTTTCAATTCCGCGGCTTTTTCTTGCAGAAATGCTGCGGTAGACTCCGGGCCCCCAGGATTTTTTGCCTCCACTATATACTCTGTGCTCTGGTCTTTTTCGGTGGGAACCAAGGTGAAGTGCTGATTGATATGCTGAAAGAATGCGTGGTTGTCATCACCGGTTATCGCAAATTTCGTTCCTTCCGGTCTTGGTAAGAGAAGAACAATCGCCCCAAGCGCAAATGCGATGGCAAGCTGGAATCCCGTGGTTCTGAAAAGCGTTTTCACTCCTTTTTCCTCCTGACTTTTTGCTGTTTAGTCCCTATTTCGTTCCTGGTAAGCCTCCCTGATTTTGGCCAAAAGCTCTTCAAGCTCACATGGCTTTGTAAGATAATCAAAGGCGCCGAATTCAATACCTTCTCTGGCGGCTTGCTCCGAACCATGGCCCGTGAGCATTATGACCACCATCTTCGGGTCCATTTTCTTAAATATCTTGAGGACCTCGATTCCATCCATCTCCTCCATTTTTAGATCCAGAACAGCCACATCAAAATCCTGTTTGCGAAGTATCTGGATGGCCTCGGTGCCGGTGTAGGCAGAGGCTACCTCCATATTTCTTCTGCTTAGCCTTTTGGCGAGGATATTTACAAACCCCACCTCATCATCCACGATAAGAAGCCTTATAGGATCTGTCAGAATGCTTTCCTTCACGGACATGCCTTTTCCCCTAAGCGCGGCGTGAGGTGATCTCCTTCATGCGCGCCTCGATTATCTTATCCTCATGCTGCCTCTTTTTGGCGGCAGCTTCTTTCACCTTGGAAATGAGCTGATCCATATCGCAGGGCTTCATCAGGTAATCAAAGGCCCCCATTTTCATTCCTTCAATTCCCGATTCAACCGTTGCGTGGCCGGTGAGCATGATAACTTCCACTAAGGGATATCTTCGCTTGATCTCCGTCAGGGTTTCATTGCCATCCATACCCGGCATCTTGACATCGAGGATAACAACTTCAACGCTGCGATCTTCCTCAAGTTTATCTAAGGCCTCCTGTCCATTAAAGGCGGAGGTAATGCGGAGGTCCCTTTTGGTCAGACGCTTTGTCATGGTTTCCACAAAAGGGACCTCGTCATCTACCAGGAGCACGTTTGCTAAGGGCATATGCTATTCTCCTTTTTTAAAAGATTTTAAAGTGTTCCCTGCCACATTAGTGAGTATCCGCTTCTTCGGTCGAATCTTCTGCTTGAGATTCATCCTGTTTTGGAAGAGGTATCAGGACACGGAAAGTTGTCCCCACTCCCATCACGCTGTGAACGTCTATTTCCCCTCCCATTTTCTTGATAATGCCATAACAGATGGATAAGCCCAGGCCGGTTCCTTTGCCAACCGGTTTGGTAGTAAAAAACGGATCAAATACCCGGGCCAGGTTGGCTTCCGGAATGCCAGGTCCGTTATCGGCTACTTGAACAGCGATATAATCCCCTTCCATCAAGGTAGTTACATCTATGACCCCGCCTTTCTTCTCCATGGCATCAAGGGCGTTATTGATAAGGTTAAGAAAGACCTGCTGAACCTCTGTCTCGGACACTTGTAACGGGGGCAGGTCTTTTTGAAGGACTGTATTGATGGTCACATTACTGTATTTTGCCTTTTGGGCGGAGAGCTCCACAAGTTCTTCGATTAAATCATTTATCTGAACTTCCTGGATTCTTGAGTCGGTTTTCCTTGCAAAATGGAGTAATTTATGGGTTATTTCCTTGCAGCGTCTTCCCTGGGTTCGAATTTGCTCTAATGCCCTTGTAAACTCATTCAGGTTTTCGCTCTCCTGGAATTCTTCGTCTTCTAAGATGTCCTGGATCCAGCCAGCTTCTTCAACCATAATGGCCACAGGATTATTGATTTCGTGGGCTATGCCCGCGGCCAGTTCACCTACTGAAGCGAGCTTGCCTGTTTCGACAACCTGCTCGTTCATCATCTGTTTTTCCCCATCCGCCCTGGCAATGCGACTGACCATCCTTCTTGACAATATAAACGCCATTGTTATGATGCCGATACCACCCAGAAGCATAATGATAAGGGCTACCCTCAAGGTTCTTCGGAAATCCGAAAAGGCATCTGATGCCCTCTGCTGGTACATAAGGAGCCAATCACCATTCTTGAGGGAGGCTGCCACGTATATGTTTTTATGCCCGGATTCGTCGGTTCGTTCAACAACGTGAATCTCGTCCTTTGTTGTATTCCGGTCACTGAGAAAATCAATATAAGGTTTTCTGGTGGTTACAATATCGAGAAGCGGCTTTGTCTGGAATTTACCCTCCTTGTTCAGGATAAAGGCGAATCCGGTCTCACCAATGCGAATGTTTTCCACAAGGCTATTAAATGCCACAAAGTCGATGGTGGCCCTCAATATCCACTTTCCCCCCATCCAATTGTCTCTCACAGCTACGATGAAGTGAGGAAGTCCGCGCAGACCCAGGAAAACGTCGCTTATAAAATACTTGCTTTTCATGGCCTTTTGAAACCAGTCGGCCTGCGAATACAGGGCCTTCCCCAGTTTAAACGGTCCGGCATAAGCGATTTGGATCCCGTTTTCACTTATCACTCCCAGGTCCACAAAGACGAGGCCGAATTCCTTCTGAAGTGATTCCAGTTTGTCCCGCAGAAATGATTCATCACGCAATTCCTCAAAGTTAAAATTATCTGCCAGAAACCGGATATCCCCCAGTTTTTCCTGTAGGAAACTGTCAATATTTTGTTTGTGCTTCTGAACTAACTCTTCAAGGTGGGCGTGAACCTTTTCATGGTAGGACGTTTGGAACTGATAAAGGATGATGCCGCCAACCAGGATCATTGGTGTGAAGGAGACAATGATAACGGTCAACAGCATGTTTCTGGTCAATGAATGGTAATAATCACGATGTTCGCGCTTGCTTTTATCCATATCAGGGTTCTACATTCAACTTTCCCAGGATTTCAGCGACTACCTTCTTGAGTCGTTCAACACTGTTTCCCTCTTTTTCCACAAGAGCCGCTGCATTCAAAACAGCCGGATGGTTGTCGTAGTCTGAGAGGAAGGCATGAATTACTACTGGCAGAGTCGGGATTCGATCCTCAAGCTTTTCAAGAATGGCCATTTCGCTTGCATCAGGTAAATCCAAATCCAGGATGACAAGGTCAATAGATTCGTGATGGTAAGCCCATTCCAAGACCTCTCGGCCACTTTTGGCCAGGCGAACCCGGTACCCTTCCGCCATCATCTCACGCTTCAAGAACTCTCTTACATTGCGATTCCGATCGGATATCAAAATTGTGAATTGTCTTCCCACCGGAGCTCCTGACTACATACAGAATTAAGGACCTAAAAGCAAGATCAATCAGCAGTTCTCATTATGACCCCGCGGTCCTGCCAGGTGAAATCCA
>JAIVXD010000152.1:0-6120 GCA_048636195.1 Anaerolineales bacterium | reverse complement strand
AATCCCTTCACCAAGACGTTTAATAATTAGGCAACCTGTTCAACATCGATTTTTCTATTCGACGATCTCTTTCTCAAAAAGATTCTCGACTTCTTTCGTTGAATATCTGAGTTCCGTTAGAATCTCCCGTGTATTGGAACCCTTCGGACCACCGGCTTTCACGGCCCTTCCCGGTGTCCTGGAAAGCCTGGGAGCGGGGGCAGGCTGAGGCACTCCATCGATGGAAATAAGCAGTTCCCGTTCCCGGTTATGTGGATGCTCCCCCACCTCATTTAATTCGAGGACAGGGGCTACACAGGCATCTTTGCCTTCAAAGATGGCAGTCCATTCATCCCGCGTCCTGGTCTTGAACACCTCGGCGAAACGGATCGTCATTTCCGGCCAGCGCTTCATGTCATTTTGTTGCGGGAGCGATGATGGATCAAGGCCAAGTCCTTTAAGGAACTCGTCATAAAATCTCCCCTCAATGGCGCCTACTGCCATATACTTACCATCGGCCGTTTCATAGGTCTGATAGTAAGGAGCACCGCTATCCAGCATATTGGAACCTATATCCAGGCTCATGAGGTGATTTGCAAGGAGGCCGTAGAAAAGGGTTGACAGGTTCGCTGCACCGTCCACCATGGCCGTATCCACAACCTGTCCCTTACCGGAGTTGTTCCTCTCGATCAACGCAAGCAAAATACCCATTGCGCAAAGCATGCCGCCACCCGCAAAATCGCCCAGGATGTTACACGGTGGAAGGGGGTTTTCCCCCTTTCTTCTGAATAGGGACAGGGCACCGGAGAGGGCAATATAATTGATATCATGTCCTGCCATACTTGAATAAGGGCCGCTCTGGCCCCATCCTGTCAGGCGAGCATAAATCAGCTTAGGGTTTAAATTCAATGCGTCATCCGGTCCGAGTTTCAACGCCTCCATAACTCCGGGGCGGTAGGGCTCCAGGAGCACATCGGAACTACTGATCATTTTCCTTACGATCCCAATGCCCTGGTCAGTTTTCAGATTAACGCGAATGGATCGCTTCCCACGATCAAAGGGGTTTTTGGCCATGATGTTGGGGATCTCCGGTGCGCCCTTTGACAAGCGATCAACGATCACTACATCAGCCCCAAAGTCAGACAAAAGCATCCCACAGTAGGGAGATGGCGCCAGACCTGCCATTTCAATCACCTTTATTCCTTCCAGTGGTCGCATATTACCCTCCGTTATTTACTCAATTATTTCTCATACTTAAATGTCTACAGTGCTCACTGAATACAGGGAATGATCAAAGACGCTGCCAGGGAGATCTCTTTTTGGCAAATCATTGACCTGCAGTTTATATTTTACTATAATATTATATTGACATTAATTGGAAACCTCTTATTTATGAAGTTATTATACTAAAGGAATGGAAACGGCAAAAATGATGCCCCGGTCTCATATCATTGGCACTGGCTCTGCTGTGCCTGAAAGAATACTGACAAATAAAGATCTCGAAAGCATTGTAGATACCAGCGATGAATGGATTATCCGTCGCACGGGCATTAAGGAGCGGCGTATCTCATCAAAAGAAAAAGACGAAAGCACAACGGATTTAGCGACAAAGGCCTCATTAAAGGCCATGGAAATGGCCGGGATATCTTCAGAAAACCTGGACATGATCGTAGTGGGCACGGTAACTTCTGATCGTCAGTTCCCATCCACTGCGTGCATGGTTCAACAAGACCTGAAAGCCGAGAATGCCACTGCGTTTGATGTGTCGGCCGGATGCACTGGTTTCCTATATGCCCTCACTATTGCAAATAATGCCATCCGATGTGGAACATGTGAAAACGCTTTAGTTATAGGAGTGGAACGGCTCTCAAGCGTTGTCAACTGGCGAGATCGAAACACATGCGTGTTGCTGGCAGATGGCGCCGGCGCAGTAGTGGTTACTGCGAAGAAAGACCGGGGTGGGATTCTGTCCAGCCACCTGAAATCAGACGGAACGCTCTGGGAGCTCCTGTATTCTTCGTATGGTAACTCTTATATCCCCGAGATCCTGCAAGGTATAGACCTAAAGCCTTTGCACCTGGAAATGGATGGAAACCGGCTTTTCAAGAAGGCAATCGAGTATATGTCGACAATTACCCGACGCGTGATGCAGGACACCTCTCTTTCCAGCGAAGAAATTCAACTTGTAATTCCTCACCAGGCCAATATCCGAATCATTCAGGGTCTCGCAAAAAGCCTGAAGGTTCCCATGGAAAAAGTGTACACGAATATTCATAAATACGGGAACACTTCCTCTGCAACCATACCGATCGCGCTGGATGAAGCCAACCGTGAAGGCCTGGTGAAGAAAGGTGAAAACGTACTGCTTGTGAGCTTTGGGGCAGGCCTAACCTGGGGTGCCTCAATATTAAACTGGTCATTTTAGACCGTTCCTGCGACCTTGTCAGCCAGTCGATTTTATCCTTTTTGACACTCTCCCAAATACCTTGTGCTCATTGTGTTCTTCTTTACAGTACATATCAACAAGACAGCCAGGGCAGCCATCACTGTATTGATAGCAAACGAATAATCATAACTGCCAGTGCTATCGCGGAGAACACCGCTCACCCAGTGCACCAGGATGGCGCCCAGACCATAGAAGGGAGTCCACGCCCCGATTACCGTTCCCATAACCTCTTTTGGGAAGTAGTCCCCGGCACAGGCACCATACATAGGCCAGATCACACCATAAAAAACGGCCAGGGTCCCCACAAGCACATAGAGCATAACCCAGGAACTTCCATATAGAAGGATCCCGGCGAGACATATAGTAATGAAGGAATTGGAAATAATGATGGTTCTTTTCCGGCCGATGTAATCGGACAGGGGCAGAACAGTTAAAACACCCACGACTTGACATATTCCGTGTATCGTTGCCAAAAAACTTGCCTTTTCAAATGGCAAACCTATCTGGTTTTGGGCATAATCCACCATAAACGTCGTAATTCCATAAAGGCTGTATGAAATAGAGAAGTAGGACAGTCCAATAAGCCAAAAGGTTGAATTCTTAAACACATTAGAAAGGGGCTCACGCTTTGGATTACTTCCCTTTCCCGCTTCGGTGAGCAAGCTGCCTTCTTTTTGGCCCCAGGGCAAATATCCGGCCGATGCAGGGTCGCTACGCAGTAACAGGCCGTTTGCCACGACCATTAACAACGCTCCGGTCCCCAAAAAATACCAGGAATAACGCCAGCTGAATTGATTCACGATCCAGGGGAAAACTACACCCATGGTGGCAAAACCCAGGCCATATCCCGTTGAAAGTATGCCCAAAGCCAGGCCCCTGCGGTTGGGGGCGAACCAGCGTTGAACTACCGTAATGATAGGCGTCCACATGCCGGTAGACCCAAGTCCTACGATGGTATAAACGAGGCAGGCCGTCCACAGGGATTCAACTGTTCCCATTAGAAAAACACCAGCACCCAGAATAAAGGTGCAGGTTGTAATGACATAACGAGCCCCAAACCTGTCTGTAAGGTACCCGGTAATAGGTGTCAGGATAATATAGGAAAAGAGGTAGGCATTGAAAATAGTTCCACCCGCCGTACGGCTAAGGCTTAGGTCTTTAATCATTTCGGGAAGGACAACACCATAACCCAGGCGGACAGAATAATTGATGAAAAGATTGACGAAACAGGTCGCAAGGATAATCCAGGCCCAATGAAATGATGTCTTTCTTGTCACAAGTTTCCCTCTTCCAAATCAGACTGTGATGGTTCAGCAACTCTATCCTATTGGCCCGTAACGCACAAGACCTATGACACGTTGACAATTCCTGTCTTATTCCTGTATTCCTGATCCCATGAAAAAATCTGCTCTCCCTTTTATAGAAACATTTAAAAATTTCCTGCCCCTCAAACAATACTTTGTCCAGAACCGCTGGCCAATCGCCCTGGGACTGATGTGCCTGCTTATTGTGGACTTCCTTCAACTCCTTATACCCCTTGTCATCAAAAAGGCCATTGACATCTTAACAATGAAAACCGCCACGGCCCAGATTCTTATTCAGCAGGGTATGATTATTCTGGGTTTGGCCCTCATGATTGCTATTTTTCGTTATGTATGGCGTTATTTTTTGTTGGGACATTCCAGGAAGGTTGAGGAAGCCCTGAGAAATCGCATATACGGGCACCTGCAAACCCTCTCACTTTCCTTCTATCATAAGACCAAAACCGGAGACTTGATGGCCAGGGCCATTAATGACATTAACGCTATCCGAATGGCCACCGGCATGGGCCTGGTTGCCCTGACCGACGGTATTGTGCTGGGAATAGCTGCCATCGGGTTCATGCTGTCTATCAATGCAAGACTAACCCTTTTTGCACTTATCCCCGCACCCATCATAATTGTACTCACCAGGATTCTCACACGGCGCATGTCTACCGGTTTTGAGAATGCTCAGAAGACGTTTGCTGATCTCACCGAGCGAGCCCGTGAAGTATTTGCCGGAATCCGGGTTATCAAGGCCTATAACAGGGAGTCCTGGGCACATCAAAATATAGAGGAGGAAGGACAGCGGTATATCTCCGTAAACATGGGGCTGGCCAAAACCCTTGCCTTCTTCTTTCCCATGATGGTCATTTTTACCAATATTGGCCTTGCGATTGTCATCTGGTTGGGGGGCCGACTGACTATCCTGGGTAATATCACAACCGGGGATTTTGTTGCCTTCATCAGCTACCTTAACCTCCTCACCTGGCCCATGATGGCCATGGGATGGGTTACAAATCTTGTACAAAGGGGCTCGGCCTCAATGCGCAGGATTAACGGCATCCTCGAAGAACTTCCAGAGATCAGAGATTCAGCACAATCGATACATATTCCTCAAATCAGAGGGAAAATCGAAATTGAAGGCCTTTCTTTCACCCATCCCGGGCAGTCATTTTACGCCCTGAAAGATATTCATCTAAAAATTGAGGCCGGGGATACAATAGCTGTTGTCGGGCGGGTTGGTGCCGGGAAGACTACTTTGCTTCAAACCATAACTCGCCTTTTGGATGCGCCAGCCGGGACCATTTTCGTTGATGGGTGGAATGTCCGGCAAATCCCCCTGCAAACGTTGAGGAAAAACATCGGCTTTGTCACCCAGGAGGTCTTTATTTTTTCTGATACTATCCGTAACAATATCCTGTTCGGCAGGACCGGTGTATCCCGGGACCACCTGGAGACGGTTTTGCGTGCCGCCGATATCTTTGAAGACATAAAAAATCTTGAAAAAGGATTGGACACATTCCTCGGGGAACGGGGAAGTACGCTCTCAGGGGGCCAAAGGCAACGGTTGACTATTGCCCGGGCCCTGATACTGGATCCGCCCATTCTGATCCTGGATGATGCCCTCTCCATGGTGGATACGCGTACTGAAGAAAGAATCCTGAACCAGGTTCTTAGTTTGAGACGAAACAAAACCAACCTGATTGTCTCCCACAGGATTTCTACAATCAGTCGGGCAGAACGGATTGCCGTGCTTGAGCGTGGTGAACTTGTGGAACTGGGGACCCACGAAAATCTTCTGAAAAAGGGTGGAATATACGCAACCCTCTATGAAAAGCAGGTTATCGCAGAGGAATTAGAGATAGGAGTCTAAGTTTTATGTTTGGGGAATACGGATACATGGAGGAAGGGCAATTAGGGAAGCCCTATAACTTCAAGCTGTTGAAGAGACTGTCGAAATATGCTTTTCCATACAGAAAAACAGTTTTAACGGCCCTTTTCCTTACCATCCTGATCACTTTTTTTGAACTGGCTATTCCCTATCTAACCAAGATTGCCATTGACAGGTACATCCTCTCTTCCTGGTACCGCATGGATATAGGCGGATTAAAGGGTAGTGAGGCCAAAGACCTCATGCAAAAGTATGGTCATTTACTGCGGAAAACCAAGGACAGATCTCAGTGTTACATTTCTAACCTGGATTTGAAAAATCTGGATCCCGCTGATCTCCATGACTACAAGACCAGGAAAATCCTCACGTCGGAGAGATTATACAGGATCGGGTCTGAAGTCGGGGCAGAAGGTATACTTGAAAAAAAAATAAAAGCCATTCATGAACTTGATGACGGCTCCAAACTGATCCCATACGAACTGCTCAACAGTTTTTCAAAA
>JAIVXD010000151.1:0-6125 GCA_048636195.1 Anaerolineales bacterium | reverse complement strand
GTGGGGGGAAATGCCCTTTCAGCAGTTGCATTGGCCAAGTATATGGAGATCACAAAGGACTACCAGTATATGTCTATATTACTGGAGCTTTGCAGATGGATACAGAGTATCCAGGCCGAAAACGGCGAGTTCTCAATTCACAAACAATCATATCCAGGATGCGAAGTTGTTGATTTTGTTTCTGTTTACTATCCAGGTGAAGCATTACTTGCCATGACAAGAATCCATGCGCTTGATCCAGAAGGGCCATGGTTGGATATCGCAGAGGCGGCCGCACATTATTTGATAAAAGTGCGTGATGGTAACTTGAAAGACAACGAGCTCCCCCATGACCATTGGCTGCTGTATGCTTTGAACGAATTGTATCGCCAACGACCGAATCCATTATACTTAAATCAAGCACTTCGTATCGCAAGGGCCATTCTGGAAAGCCAGAACCGCAATCCAATTTACACGGATTGGCGAGGAAGCTTTTATATACCTCCACGATCCACTTCTACAGCAACCCGCATCGAGGGCCTTTATTCAGCATATTTACTGGCACGAGATTTTGGTTATCCGGAAGAAACCAAAGCGATTCTTGAAGGTATCTGGCTTGGGATTCGATTTCAACTACAAACACAATTCCGCCCTGAATCAGTTTTGTACCTTACTGACCCACAACGATGCCTGGGAGGGTTTCACAGGAGCCTCACAAACTTTGATATTCGAATTGATTACCTCCAACACAACATATCCAGCCTTCTTGGTCTATATCGGATCCTCACCAATAAAGAGAAAAATCTCTAATGTCGTTTGAAAAAACGTTCAGGGGTTTCATTTTATAAGCCATGGACAGGAAAGATCTCTTTCCGGATATAGGAAACGACTCTTCGGGCCTCCTCGAAGGCCTTGTCTTTGACTTCACCCTTTGTGAAGTACGGGTGATCATAGAGACTGCCCACCTCGTTTTCCGGCCCGAACATCATACCTCCCACAAGACCGGCAAACTCGTCCACTGGTTCCACATGGTTTAGCATGCCCCAGGCCAGGGTCCAGCATCGGGAAGTTCTATATAGGTCATAGCCTCCCCCTCCAAGGCCGAGGATTTTTGGGCAAAGGGCCATGATTCCCTTTAAAGCCTTCTGATATCCATTATTGGTCAGTTTAAGGTGGGTAAGAGGGTCAGAGATCAGGGTATCAGCCCCGAGTTCAGCCACAATGAAATCCGGTGAAAAGGATGTAACCAGCGGTGGGATTACTGCGTCAAAGACAAAATCATAGACCTCGTCATCGGTCCCGGGCTCCAGGGGGACGTTGACCGTGAAACCCACACCTTGGCCTTCTCCTGCCTCGGTTTCATAGCCTGACCAGGGGTAGAGGGTCCTTCCGGTTTCGTGGAGGGAAATGAAAAGAACTCCCGGATCATCATAAAATGCTTGCTGAACGCCGTTTCCGTGGTGGGCGTCGAGGTCGATATAGACCGCCCTTAGGCCGGGCGACCCACGTAATACATCCTTAAGGGCAATCACGATGTCATTGATATAGCAAAAGCCTTCTGCATGGTCAGGCAGGGCGTGGTGGAACCCTGCCAGGGGGTTGAATGCAACCAGGGCATCGCCACTGATGATTTTTTGCAGGGCAACATGTGTGCCACCGGCTGCCCGCAAAGACCATTCGTATATTCCGGAAAGAATTGGGGTGTCTTCGGTTCCAATACCTCGCTCAAGCATTTCGACAAGCATTTCGGGACGCATTTGTCCTGAGCTTGCATCCTTGAGAAGGCTGAGGTAAGAGGGTTCATGAAAAAGGGTAAGGAGAGCCTGGTCTATGGGCTCAGGATCCAGGATTTTCATCCAGGGGTAGTTCATAACGCCGTAGCGCGTGCAGAGGTCATACGTTTTTGATGCCCTTTCCGGCTTGAATGGATGGTCAGACCCAAAATCAAACCGGCTCATCTCTTCTGAATGGACATAGATTGACCCCATTGTTTTAACATCGTCTTTTCCCAAAGGTTTTCCTTTCATAGCCCGAAGTTTTCTCAGGGAGGGCTTCAATTTTTTCGTCCGCAGACTAACAGACGTGTGTAAGCAGGGTCAATGAAAAACACCGGGTTCCCCGGTACAAGAAAGGGCCTTACTCCTTTTTTTTGACTTCTCTGTCAAAATGGGCTAATTATAAACATAGTAGGAGATGATGACCCATGCCCTGGATTCAAAGAATTAGCCGCCTGTCGCCCTCTGAAAAGGAGGGGCTTTACCGGATCCTCATTCCTCCTTCACTATATAGTGGTTTCAGGATTGACCCCCTTTCTTTGCGTAACGAAAAGGGGGAGAGGGTTGTGCGGTTTTTCTGTCCCCGAGGGGACAGAACCTGTCTGGTGGAAATAAAATTACCAGGATCAGAGCACGCTCTTTACTCTATACAGCTTACTGATTTAAACGATTTCACCCAGATTGACTGGGATTTTCTCGTTGTTAATGACCCTGGTTCACCCGTATTCACAACGCATATTGACCAGGAGGGGAGAGACACGTTATTCGGGTGGGCATCCAGGAATCTTGCCGAGGAGGAAAAGGCTGTGGAAGCCGGGCTCTTTCCCGGACAGGTTACCAAGGGCCTGGGGCTGACCCGTGAGGTGATCCATGTTCTGGAGTTTTTCTGCCGGATCTTTGATATCAAGAGCATGCGGCTGGAGGCCCTCTTCTATCACAATGCAATTACGTATGAAAGGCACGGATTCAGCTATTTTGACGAATATGCCCAAATGAAAAGGATCCATGAACTCTTTCAACCTGGAAAAGCGCTCTTCAACAAATTGGATAATAGCACACCCTTCCGTAAACCTGAGTTTGCTCACACCGTGAGGGGCCGTAGCTGGGCCATTCATGACGGCATTCTTGCGGACATTGAAGATGATGTGCTCGACGAGGGCTGGGCTTCACCTGTGATGTACCGGATGGTGGGAAAGCCCAGAGGTATGGTCACATTCCCCGATCCGGTATATTAGCCTTACGAGGAACCTAAATGTTCATGCCGCTTTTTCGCGATTGGAGTATCCGCGCAAAGCTGATCAGCGTAACCCTCTTTCTGGTCTTGCTACCTCTTCTGTGCGTTGCCTACCTTTCAATGAATCGTTTTGGCAATGCCCTTAAAAGCGCATCCGAGGAAGATCTGGATCATCTCGTCAGAAACATCTATTCCACATGTAAGGTGCAGCAGGAGATGGTCCAGATGAAGGTAACCTCCGATCTGAACGTTGCCCGGGAACTCCTTTACCTTCACGGTCGTGCAATCGAAATTGTGCCGGGAGAAAAAGTCCGTTTTGATGCCGTTAACCAGATCACCAGGGAGCGATATCCGGTCACTGTGCCCTTCTGGAAGATAGGGGACAGGCCTCTGAGCCGGGATAATCATTTTGTAGATGAGGTCCGGAAGCTCGTAGGCGGAACCTGCACAATTTTTCAAAGAATTGATGGTAATCGACTCCTTCGTATTTCCACCAATGTCAAAGAAAAGGATGGGAAAAGGGCTGTAGGGACATTTATTCCCCCGGACAGCCCTGTGGCACAGGCGATTTTGGCAGGACGCCCTTATAGGGGCAGGGCATATGTGGTGAACGACTGGTATATCACGGCCTATGAGCCTATTAGGGGGCAGGATGGAAATGTGATCGGGGCTCTTTATGTGGGCGCAAGGGAACAAAGTGCCCAGTCCTTTCAGGACGAGATAAAAGAAATCAAGGTCGGAGATACGGGGTATGTACTCATCATGGATGGTAAAGGCACCCTAAAGGTCCATCCGGCCAAGGAAGGGGAAAACGTCCTTGATTCCAGAGATTCATCAGGGTTTGAATACATCCGCTCTATGGTAAATGATGCCGTCGCCCTTGAGGAAGGTGATGTAGGCACCATCCGTTATCCCTGGATTAATCCGGAGCTCGGAGAAACAAAATCGAGACAGAAAATCAATAAATACATATACTTCAAACCGTGGAACTGGATAATTGTGGCTGGCACCTATGAGGAAGAAATCTACAGCTCCCTTTACGAGACCGAACGATTCATCATAATCGTTGTGCTCATGGGCCTCGTTCTGGTCCTTGTCTTGACCCTCACCCTTTCGACAGTGCTGACGAGGCCCATTAAAGAGCTCACAGAGGTAACCACCAGGATGGCAGGCGGAGACCTTTCTGAGAGGGTCCTTGTCCGCAGTGCAGATGAAATCGGCGTTCTCGGAGTATCATTTAACCGGATGATAGTGCAGGTCCAGCATTACACATCAAATTTGGAAAAAATTGTGGAGTCCAGGACGAAGGAGCTTGAGGAATCAAGGGAGAAATACCGTGATACTTCACGATTTTTGAACAGCATCCTGGACAGCGCCACTGAATATGGCATCATGGCCCTGGACTTTTACGGGAGGATTATCGAATTCAATAAGGGAGCGGAGAAGATTTTTGGATGGAAAAAGGAGGAGGTTCTTAATAAAGAAAAAACAGGCATCACCCTCGTCCCTGATGATTGCAAACAAGCCATTCAGAAAGAGATGTCAAAACGGGCAAGGACAGAAGGTGTCTGCGAACTGGATATGTATCGGGTCAGGAAAAACGGTGACCGCTTTCCTGTCCATTCGACGATTACGGCCATTAAGGATCCCTCGGGCAAGACCACAGGTTTTGTGGAGATCGTCCGGGACCTCACCCGGAGAAAAAACCTCGAGAAAGAACTCCGGGAGACCAAAGAGTTCCTCGAAAATATCATGGAGAGTTCTGTTAATGGAATCGTGACCACTGATCTTAAAGGGAAGATAACCTATTTGAACCGAGCCATGGAGGAAATGATCAAATACCGGAGAGAGGATATCCTGGGACAACACATCTCGAGTGTTTATGTCATGGGTATTCAAGAGGCCAAAGAGATCATGGCCCTCCTGCAGAAAGATGAGAGGGCTGAAAACTACGAGATGGAAGTAAAGACCAAAGATGGGGAGGCTCTCGTCATTTTGAATTCACTGTTCCTGGTTCGAGGTGAAGATGACCGGGTTATTGGTACTGCCGGAATCTTCAAAGACATTACAGAGCAAAAGCGTTTGGAGGCCAAGCTTAAATCGGCCCAGGGTCGTCTTGTTGAAGCATCCAAAATGAGGGCCCTCGGGGAGCTGGTTGCCGGCGTAGCCCACGAGTTGAATAATCCACTCATGGCCTCGCAAACGATCCTGCACGTACTCCTCAAAAACATCAGTGAAGACAACCCTGAACGGGAGCGGCTGGAACTCATAAAAAAATGCAATAATCGAATCGAGAGAATCGTTGAACACTTGAGAGAATTTTCCAGGCAGACCGAGCCGGAGTTTAGTGAACTTGACATAAACTACCCCATAGAAAATGCCCTGATGATTACAGGACAACAACTCCTCAACCATAACATGTTGATCAAAAAGAGACTGGGACAAAATTTGCCCAAGATCATGGGCGATTCAAACCAGCTCGAACAGGTCTTCCTCAACCTGATTTCCAATGCCAGGGACGCAATGGATGAGGTGACGCGGCCAAAGGAGTTGACCATTTATTCTTACAGCACAGAGGATGAAGGAGTTCCCCTGGTCGCCGTCTCGGTAAAAGATACCGGGGAGGGGATCCCTGAAAAAAACCTTGATAAAGTCCTTGAACCTTTCTTCAGCACCAAACCGGTGGGAAAAGGCACAGGCCTGGGTCTTTCTCTTTGCTTTGGCATTATAGAGGCCCACGGAGGGAGAATTGAAATCAAAAGCCAACCTGGTAAAGGGACTGAGGTGACGATCCTTCTGCCAATGAAACAATCGGGAAAGGAGTAACGCAATGGCAAAACGCATCCTTATCGTAGACGATGATGAAATGGTCCTTATTGCCCTTAATGAGCTCCTCAGGCCGGAGGGTTATGAGGTGCATACTTCGTCCAGGGGTACCGAGGCACTCAAGAAACTCGATCAGGATGGCTATGACCTCCTGATGCTCGATGTTATCATGCCTGAAATGAATGGTTTTGAGCTTTGTAAGAAGATCAGGGAAAAAGAGAACTATAGAGAAACGCCGATCGTGTTTTTATCGGCCAAAAGCCAGGATGAGGACAGGGTTCAAGGGATTGAGGCAGGAGCTAATCTGTTTC
>JAIVXD010000150.1:0-6126 GCA_048636195.1 Anaerolineales bacterium | reverse complement strand
TCACCATATCAATGGCCCCTTTTTCAAGCATTTCCCGCACCTTTACTGTATCATGATCGGGCCTGACCGTCCTGTAGGCCGGTACCACCTCAACCTGGGCCCCCATCTTTCGTAATTCCTCAGGCAGAACCTCCCTTGCGGTTGCCGCTCTTGGAAGAAGGATATTTGTCCCTTTGATTCCCAGTTTCTTAAAGCTCTCTACTACTGCTTCTGCCCGGTACTCGCCAGGTATCAAGTCCGGTTTGATCCCAAGGCCATGCCAGATTTCGGCTGTTTTTGGACCAATTGCTCCAATTTTTATTCCCTTGAGATCCCTGACATCCTTTCCAAGGGCCTCCAGCCTTTTTAAGAAGTATTGGACGCCATTTACGGAGGTAAAGAGCAGCCACTGGAAACTTTCTAAAGCTTCGATGGCGCGATCGATCGCATCCCAGCTTTCCGGCGGCACCACTTCTATTGTAGGGAACTCGATACATTCTGCGCCCAACTCTGCCAGAGCTGAGAGAAAGCCGCTTGCCTGTTCTCTGGCCCGGGTCACTACGATACGTTTTGCAAAGAGTGGCCTTGTTTCAAACCAGTTGAGTTTCTCTCTCAGGTGGATCACATCGCCAACAACGATAATGGCCGGTGGCGTAATGCCACTCTCCCTGGATAACCGGGCAATATTCTTAAGGGTTCCCGTAATTGTCTTTTGCTCGGATACAGTTCCACTGCGGATCACAGCTACGGGAGTATCAGGCGTTCGTCCATGTCCCATCAGTCTTTCAGCAATATGCGGCAAATTCCCAACACCCATCAGGAAGACCAGAGTGCCGACACCTGTTGCAAGCTTATCCCATGCAATGTCTGATTTTTCTTTTTGGGGGTCCTCATGGCCGGTTATGAAGGCTACCGTGGAGGTGTAATCCCGGTGGGTCAGGGGAATCCCGGCATAGGCCGGTACAGCGATTGCAGAAGTGATCCCAGGCACAACCTCAAAATTTATACCAGCCTCAATCAGTTCCAGGGCCTCCTCTCCGCCTCTGCCAAAAATAAAAGGATCTCCCCCTTTCAGCCTTACTACAAAATGTCCTTTCCTGGCCCTGTCAACGATCAGTGAGTTGATATCATTCTGAAGCATGGTGTGATTGCCACCTTTTTTTCCTACATATATCAACTCCGCATTCGTATCTGCGTATTCGAGAAAAATCCGGTTCGCCAGGCTGTCATAAATTATCACATCAGCCCGGGACAGGCATTCTTTAGCCTTTATTGTCAGAAGCCCCGGATCTCCAGGGCCGGCCCCTACGAGATATACCTTGCCCGTTTTTTCCCCTGTCATGCCCTATTACCTTTAAAAAAGAGACCCGCATGGACCCCCAGTATCTTCCCGAATTTTTTGAGAAGTTACTGGGGTTTTACGGTTTCTCATAAATGCGCGCCAGAATCTTATCTGCCCCGGAATCGAGTAGTTTTCTGGCCAGTGTGACGCCAATTTGTTCAGCCTGGGCCTTTTTCCCTGTGATTTCATCCCTGACAGTATTTGATCCATCCAGTTCAGCCACCATTCCTGACAGATGAAGCACTCCATCCTTAGAACGGCAGAATCCGGCAATGGGAACCTGACAGCCGCCTTCCAGCTCCTTTAAAAACGCCCGCTCTGCCCTTACCGTTACTTCGGTCTCCTCATGGTTCAGAAATTCAATCAGGCTGACTGTCAGCTCATCGTCACGCCGTACCTCCAGTCCAAGCGCGCCCTGCCCGATGGCAGGCAGCATCTGGTCCGACGGAATGACATGGGTAATGCGTTTCTCAAGCCCAAGGCGTTTAAGGCCCGCAGAGGCCAGGATAATTGCCTGGATTTCTCCCTCTTCAAGCTTCCGGAGTCGGGTGTCCACATTCCCCCTGAGTGGCACAATCTCAAGGTCACGACGTATTGTGAGCAACTGGGCTGCCCTTCTCAGGCTGCTGGTCCCTACTCTTTCCCTCTGGGGCAGGTCCCGGATTGTTTGATATTTTACGGAGACAAAGGCGTCCCTGGGGTCCTCTCGCTCTGGGAAAGCAGAAAGCATAAGCCCTTCTGGCAATTCAGCGGGGACATCTTTCATACTATGAACTGCCAAATCGACCGCTTTTCCGAGGAGCGCCTCTTCGATTTCTTTCACGAACAGCGCCTTTCCACCGATTTTGCTCAACGGGGTATCAAGAATTTTGTCCCCGGTGGTCTTTATCCTGATCAGTTCAACATGAATATGGGGGTGTCTGGCCTCAATCTCTTTCTTGACCCATTCACTCTGGGCAAGCGCCAGTCTGCTTCCTCTTGTGCCGATTTTCAAAGTCATGGTGTTTTTTTCAATAAAAACCTGGTTAGCTCCAGGTCATGGGGTGTTGTAACCTTGATATTTTTTTCAGACCCCTCCACCACCGTCACCGGAATTCCCAGTCTTTCTATCAGTGCTGAGTCGTCTGTTGCCTCATCCCACCTCTCGATCATGGCTTTTTGATGGGCTGCTTCGATATCTTCATAACGAAATACCTGAGGGGTCTGAACCAGCCATATCTGCTTCCTGGCATAGGTCTTTACCACATAGCCATCACTGTCGATCTCTTTAACTGTTTCTTTTGCCGGCAGTGCAGTGATTACAGCCCGATGGGTCTTTGCTGTTTCAATCACGCGTTCAATTAATGCTGCGTCAATGGCCGGCCGAACGCCATCATGGATCAGAACAAGGCCGTAATTTTTCCTTGCTGCTTCGAGGCCCAATCTTACTGAATCCTGACGTCGCGTCCCGCCGGGAATGACTTTCTTGACCTTTTCCAGCTTGAATCTCTCTACGATTTCTTTGCGACAGTAGGCCACGTCCATCGAAGGAACAACCAAAATGATTGCATCCACGGCAGGGCAATTCTGAAAAGGCTTAAGGGTTACTGCCAGGAGGGGCCTGCCTTCAAGCTCCGTAAACTGCTTTGCCCGATCGCTTCCCATGCGGATCCCTGATCCGGCCGCCGGGATAATGGCTACTGTTTTGTTGAGGTTGGAAGCATTCTCTTTTTTTGACATAAGCCGTAAGCAACCCTTTATAAAAAACAGGCCCTGGAAAACCAGGGCCCAGATAAAACATGATTAATCAAACGTTCTGCATTCGCCTGTTTCAGCCTTGGGCCACCTTTCTTGTCTGCTTCTTCAAGCGATTGATGCGGTGGCGCAGAATATCAACTTTTTTCCTGTCTTTTGCTTCGCGCGCTTTTTGCTTATCCAATCTAAACTGGCCGATCTTTTTTTTCAATTCTTTCACGCTTGAGGTGGGCTTAGCTGACTTCTTTTTTTTCTTCTGTGCCGGCTTTTCGTCCTCAATGCCCCTATCCTTTTTAATAATATCAACCAGCTCCTCTTTTTTCATGGAGGTTACACCGGTAACCCCAGGAATTTCCAAAGCTACCTCTTTCAGCTCCTTAACCGTCATTTTCTCAAGAGGTTTTTTCAATTCCTGTCTTTCTTCCTTGATTTCTTTCTCAATCCCCCTGGCTTCGTAAATAACCGCTAATAGCTCTTCCTTCCTCATAACGCTAAACCCGGTAACCCCGGGAATCTCTTTGGCTATCTCCCTCAATTCCTTGACAGTCATCTCTTCCAGAGGTTTCTCGGAAACCTGGGTTTCTTCCTGTGTCTCTTCCTTTTTAATTTCATCTTCCATAGTAAGTTCTCCTGCTGTATTTCTTTTAACTAATTTCCATCGACAAATTCATCTGATCCCCCTCCCCCAAGGGGAGGGGTGAGATTTTTCTCTTTAAGAGAAAACGGATCTACTACTTCTTAATAAAAGGCGTGAAGAGATCAATCGGGACCGGAAAAAATGTTGTTGTATTGCTCTCTGAAGATATCTCCCTCAGGGTCTGAAGGTATCTCAACTGAAGGGCCTCGGGATGTTTGGCTATTATTTCCGCAGCCTCTGTCAGCCGATTGGCAGCCTGAAATTCAGCTTCTGCATTGATGACCTTGGCCCGCCGCTCCCTCTCGGCCTCAGCCTGCTTGGCCATGGCTCTCTGCATTTCCTGTGGAAGGTCAATATGCTTTACTTCAACTGTGGAGACCTTTATGCCCCACGGATCAGTTTGTTTATCAAGGATGCCCTGTAACTGGGTGTTGATCTTTTCCCTTTCTGCCAGCAGTTCATCGAGCTCCACCTGCCCGCATACACTCCGCAGTGTAGTCTGTGCCAGTTGTGATGTGGCAAAAAGGTAATTCTCCACCTCAATAGTAGCATTTCTAGGCTCCATGACCCTGAAATAGATGACCGCATTCACCTTAACGGAGACGTTATCCCTGGTGATCACATCCTGTGGAGGCACATCCATGGCCACAAGGCGCAGGCTCACCTTGACCATCTTATCGACGACCGGAATGAGGATAATTAATCCCGGGCCTTTGGTTTTGATCACACGGCCAAGACGAAAGATCACGCCTCGCTCATATTCCTTTAAAATTCTAATGGCCGACATGAGGAAAAGCACAATCAGCACTATTGCAAGAATGTAAAACATGTTGTCCTCCCTTTTAGTTAAAAGTCTATTAAATTGTATCCCGCAGATGGCGGGACGGAGCGTAGTGGAGCTATATTCTATTCTTAATTGCTGGTTTTTTTAACTGATAGAATCAGTCCTTCTACACCTTCTACTTTCACTTTTTCTCCTGGTTCAACCCTTTCCCCGGCCTTTGCCCGCCAGTACTCCCCATGTACAAATATCAGTCCCTCAGGGTCGATCCGCTCCTTCACCATGCCCACCTCGCCCAACAGGCCGTCCATCCCGCTCATTGGTCTGGCCCTCATGGCCCTGAATGCCAGGCCCGCAACCACAACAAAAAACCCCCCCACCAAAAGGATGGTCGGCAGCATCAGTTTTAGAGAAACCCCCACATCCTCAAACAGCATGATAGAACCTATGGTCAGGGAAATCAATCCCCCGATGGAGAGGACACCATAACTCGTCACCTTTATCTCGACAATAAAGAATATAATGGCCAGGGCAATGAGCAGGAGACCGGCATAATTGACCGGCAGGGTCTGAAAGGAGAAAAAAGCGAGAATCAGGGAGATGGCTCCGATCACACCCGGAAAGATGGCCCCTGGATGAGACAGCTCAAAGTAAAGCCCGGCAAGCCCGATCATCATGAGGATATAGGCAATGTTCGGGTCACTGATGGTCTTGAGCACCTTGTCGCGCCAGCTGGGGCGAAAATAGGTCTTTTTAAGGTCTGCGGTTTTAAGAGTGATCTTACCCCCGGGTACACTGACCTCCCTTCCGTCTATCTTTTGGAGGAGTTCGTCAATGTCCTTTACCACCAGGTCAATCACATTAATTTCGAGCGCTTCATCAGCGGTTATGGAAACGCTTTCCCGAATCGCCTTCTCTACCCATTCCCCGTTTCTTCCCTTGTCTGCCGCGATTCCCCTGGCATAGGCGGCCATATCGTTCACCACCTTCTCTGACATGGTCTTATCAATGTCTTTGCCGCCTGCTGTGACAGGATGGGCAGCCCCGATGTTCGTCCCGGGTGCCATGGTCGCTATATGGGCAGCCACTGTGATCATTACGCCTGCAGAGGCTGCACCGGCCCCACTGGGTCCCACCCATACGGCAACCGGGATTGGTGAATTCAATATGGCCTTGATAATGGTGCGCATGGAAGAACCCAACCCCCCCGGAGTATCGAGGCGGAGTATGGCAAGCCCTGCACCTTGTTCGGCTGCTTTTTCCAGGCCTCTGACCACATACATGGCCGTACCCGGGCTGATTGGACCTTCAAGCTCAATAATGAAGACTTCATTTTCGGCCAGGGCCATTCCAGGCGTTCCAAAACCCGGAATTCCCAATATTGCAAGGCTGATAAAAACAAAGCAGAAAAAGGCTGCGGTTCCATGCTTAGCCATTTTTTTTACCTCCAGGCTCAGGGCTTTGTGGGAGCCCCAGATGTTTCATGATCTTTTTGATATCTTCCCATACCTGGCCTTTTAGCTCACGCTCCCGAGACGGATTCCTGATGATATAGGCCGGGTGAAACGTGGGCATAACCGGGATATCCATATAAGAATGCCACGTGCCCCTCTTAAGGGTAATTTTGAAGTCACCCCCCAACAGGGCCTGACC
>JAIVXD010000149.1:0-6129 GCA_048636195.1 Anaerolineales bacterium | reverse complement strand
CTCGTTATTTGATCTAAGAACTAGGTTCGATTTTTGGACACCATCCTCATCATAATGGCTATATGGAGCCAAATTGAGGAATTGTGAATTTAGGGATTGAGGGATTAAGATAAGGAAAAGATTCATATTTCAATTCCTAAATTCCTGAATTCTACGAGTGTCCAATTTTCATGCAAACTGTACAAAAACAAACGAGAACAACTACTTAACCACTCAACTTCTTAACCACTTAACGAGGTCTGTAGATACAAATATTCCCCACTTAACGAGATCGGGAATTTAAAGCATAAATAGGATTCCATAGATCCCCGGTGAGAGGATCTATGAAATCTTTGAAAGAGACTATATTAAAAATTACCTTGTTATCGAAGGAAAAGTCCTGTCCACACTTCCAGGATCTTGGCGCGATTCTTGGACTGCCAGGGGAAATCCATCGGAGCCAATTTGACTGTGTCTAAAGCAGGTAAACCCTTTGGTCCAGGCATACCCGGATAGGCAACTCCCAATTTGTATTTTGCATATCCTTTCATTGCGCTTTTTGATATTGCCCAGTCTAAGAATTTCTTTGCGGCTTTTTCATGCTTTGCGCCTTTCAAAAGCGAATTCACTTCGAGTTCAAATCCCGCACCTTCCTCGGGCAGGGCCATAACCACCGGAAAACCCCTCTTTTTTAGAGATGAATAGACAAAAGCGAATGAGCAACCAACTGCATATTCACCGGCCGCTGTAAGTTTTGCCGGTTTCGAACCGCTTTTGATATACTGGCCCATATTCTTATCCAATTTTTTCAAGAAATCCCATGCCTTATTTTCTTCAATAGACTTATTTTTGTAATCAGGATCAAGCATTACAAGAAGGCTTGCAACCTGTAAAAACCCTGTGCCGGAACTGGCCGGGTTTGGCATTATAAGTTTACCTTTATAGGCCGGTTTAAGAAGATCATTCCAGCTTTTTGGCATTGTAAGACCATCCTTTTCCAAAACCTTTGTATTGCCAACAAAAGCGGCTGCATACAAATCTATCGCAGTCCAATACCCTTTTGGGTCCTTGAAATTATCAGGGATCTTATCCCATCCTTTGGGTTTGTACGGCGCAAGCATTCCTTTTGGCACAAATTCTGACGTATTTGTTACGGCCCATCCCCAGATGCAGTCAGCCTGGGGATTATCCTTTTCTGCCAGCATCCTTGCGCCCAACTCACCTGTTGAGAGACGAATCGCCTGAATATCAAGATCAGGCAATTCCTTCTTTGCCTGTGCAAGATAATCCACAACCTCTTCATTTTCCAGCGAAGTGTAAATAACAACCCTGTCCTTTGCTGATGCCGTTCCCATTAGAAAAAACAATGCTACCAATACACAACCAATTGACAAACCTAACTTTTTCATAATGCTTCCTCCTTTTTATTTGGTTATTTTGTAATTTCTACTGCACCGTCTGCAGCGGAAAAACAGTAATACTCATACTTCCAACACTCCTTTCCCTATTATTTTGAAAATCCAATTGCCTCTCGTCACGCCCTGAGAGCATGGTTTCTCAATTAAAGCAAATCATTGTAATTTCAATAGGTTGAAAACATCTAAAACATTAGCTACAGGCTACATTTGACCCCTTCAGTTTGTCAAGCAAAATGTATACAGAAAATGAGGTTGAGGTTTGGATGTTTCTCCAATATTATAGATTTTACATGCGTCGGTTGACCGTTTTCGGTTATCCGTTGGAAATTCTAATGATTAAAGCAGATGCTTAAACTATTAAGTTCAGGTATTACAAAAATTCAATACCTTTTTTGAGATACTCGGAGGTTTTTTTAATGGGGGAAAGACCAATTTATAAATACTTGGAACAGCAGATCAAGGAGTTAAAGAAGGAAGCTACCAGGTGCAGGGCAGCAGAAGAAGAGCTGCGAATGAGTAAAGAAATTCTTTCACAAATCGTTCAGGGTAACACCATACCAACCTTTGTAATTGATAACCAGCATCGCATTACCCACTGCAACAGGGCCTTTGAAAATCTGACTGGCATTGCTGCAGATGAAATAATCGGAACCCGTAAACAGTGGATGGTCTTCTACTCCGAAGAGAGACCGGTCATGGCAGACTTTATTGTGGATAAAGCACCTGCGGATGAGTTGGCCAGGTATTATGGGAAAAAATATCAAAAATCCGCTGTTTCAGAGGGGGCATACGAGGCAGAAAGTTTTTTCCCAAACCTGGGCGAAAACGGTAAATGGGTTTTCTTTACTGCCGCACCCCTGAAAGATGCTGAGGGCAATGTCACTGGCGCCATAGAAACCCTCCAGGACATCAGCGAGCGCAAGCGGGCAGAGGAAACGGTTCGAAGATCAGAACGGCGCCTCAGGGCATTACTTGACTTTCTCCCATATCCCATTGTGGTGTTTACCAGGCGTGGCCGCGTCTTCTACCTGAATCCCGAATTTACGAACATCTTCGGCTGGACTCTGGAGGAACTGGAAGGAAAGACGATACCGTACGTGCCACCGGGCCTTGAACAGGAAACCAGTGAGATGATCAACAGGCTTTTTGAGGAAAGAATCCTGCTGAGGTATGAAACCAAGCGGCTGACCAAAGATGGTCGGATCCTGGATGTTATGATGAGGGCCGTCGTCTACTCGGTATCCAAGGATGAACCTGCCGGAGAAATTGTAATATTCAGGGATATTACCCGGGAAAAGCGGATTGCCAGAAACAATGAGGCCATACTCCGTATCAGTACGGCCCTACCGGAGTATCCTGACCTGGAGGATCTTTTGGATTATATCAGCAACGAGATCAAACGGCTCTTGGGAACAGAGGGCTCTCTCGTAACACTGCTTGATGAGGAGAAAGATGACCTCTATTTTTTAGGAGCGGCTTACGATGACACAGCCGCCGAAAAAAGAGTAAAGAAGATCCGGTTTCCTGTAGATCAGCTTATGGCAGGCAAAGTGATCAGATCAGGGGAGCCGGTCATTGTTTCTAATACCTCCGAGGAACCCCATCTTCAAAGAGAAAGAGATAAGAAACTGGGCTACCAAACCAAAAACCTGCTTTTAGTGCCTTTAAGGAGTGGGGATCGAATTATTGGTGTTTTATGCGCCATTAATAAAAAGGAAGGGGACTTTGATCAGACAGATGTTGAGCTACTGAGCATGATAGCGGGAACTGTTGTCCTTTCAGTTGAAAATGCAAGGTTTTCTGAAGACATTATAACGGAATATAGAACGAATAACGCCCTTCTCCGGATCAGTACAGCCCTTCCGAAACATCCTGAATTAGGAGAGCTATTAGATTATATCAGCAACGAGGTGAAAAGACTAATAGATACAGAGGGCGCCCTTGTCATATTACTTGATGAAGAGAAGGATGAATTCTTTATCCTCGGATCAGCTTACGATGACACTGCTACTCAAGAAAGGGTAAAAGAGGTTCGATTCTCCATGGATCAGCTTATGGCGGGCAAGGTTATCAAATCAGGGGAACCGCTTATCGTTTCTGACACCTCTGAGGACGCCGAACTTCACAGAGAAAGAGATAAAAAACTCGGATACCACACCAGAAATCTACTTCAGGTGCCGCTAAGGAGCAGTGATCGAATCATAGGCGTGTTATGTGCCATTAATAAAAAAGAAGGGGGCTTTGGCCAGACTGATGTTGAGCGACTGAGTCTGATGGCAGGGACAGTATCCCTCTCTATTGAAAATGCAAGGTTTTCGGATGAAATAAAAAAGGCATATAGAGAAGTAAGCAGTATGAACCGGGCCAAAGACAAGGTTATCAACCACATCTCCCATGAAATAAAGACACCTGTTGCTGTCCTGTCTCCTACCTTGAATATTCTGGCAAAAAAATTGGAAAGCCTCCCTGAAGAGACCTGGAAGCCGGCCATTGAAAGGGGCCAAAGGAATCTCGAGCGCATACTGGAGATTCAATATGGAGTTGATGACATCATGCAGGACAGACAGTATAAAACATATGACACTTTTTCACTTATATTTGATGAGTGCGCCGATGAACTGGAAGCCTTAATTGCCGAGGAAGTAGGAGAAGGCAAAGTCATCGAGCGTGTCAGGAAACGCATTGATGCGATATTTGGCCCCAAAGACGTCATTCCGGAAAAGATGCTTTTAGCGGAATATGTTCAAGAAAGGCTTAAGGATCTTAAATCATTGTCTTCCCACCGAAAGTTAGAGGTCATAAGCCGGCTTGAGCCTGTACCCCTCATATACATACCGCGGGACCCCTTGAAAAAGGTGATTGATGGTATCGTCAAAAATGCCATAGAAAATACGCCCGATGAAGGAAAAATAGAGGTTTCTGTCCACAAAAAAGAGAAAGGTGCTGAATTGGTTGTGCGTGATTACGGTGTTGGTATCACAAAAGACCACCAGAGGCGCATATTTGAGGGCTTTTTCGCGACCCAAGAGACAATAGACTATTCCTCAAAAACCCCGTTTGATTTTAATGCCGGTGGAAAGGGATCTGACCTTTTGCGCATGAAAATATTCTCCAAGCGCTATGGTTTCAAGGTGGATATGGTGTCTTCGCGATGTCGATTTATACCAAAAGCAAGTGATGTCTGTCCCGGCAAGATCAGTGAATGCAAATTTTGCACAAACAAAGAAGATTGTTATAAATCAGGCGGAACCACCGTTTCCCTTTATTTTCCGCCTGCTCCATAAAGAATTACCGGAAAGCAACAAGAATCACAATTTCATGAAAGACACAGAACTCAGGAAAATAGTAGCCGACCAGGAAAACCTGGAACGGATCCTCGACAACCTGTCGGAAGGCATCATAGCCCACGACAAAGAGAGACGCATCCTGTTTTTTAACCGGACCGCTGAAAAAATAACCGGTTACAAACGCGATGAGGCTCTTGGAAAGGACTGTCACGAGGTCTTCGGAGGGCCGTTTTGCGGCGGCAGGTGTTCGTTCAAAGAACTTCCTTCCGATCCTTGGGAGGACACAATGTATCCTCTCAGTATTTTGACCAAACAAGGGGAACCCCGCCGGGTCGAGATGACAATCACAGGCATGAACGATAACGAAGGAGGTCTTGCAGGTGTTATCGCATCATTTCGGGATGTCACTGGCCTGATTGGACTGAAGGTTCAGGCTGGCCAGCTCAATAGCTTTGCAGGAATTGTTGGTCGGGATCATAAAATGCTCCAGATCTATAAGCAGATAAGAGAACTCGGCTCTAATGATTATCCTGTACATATAACCGGGGAGACTGGCACTGGCAAGGAATTGGTAGCGAACGCCATACACAATGAGGGCAGGCAAAAAGGCGGTGCTTTTGTCCCCATCAACTGTGCGGCTCTGCCTGAAGGCGTGCTGGAGAGCGAACTCTTCGGCCATGTGAAAGGGGCCTTTACCGGTGCAGTGCGGGATAAAAAGGGTCGCTTTGAGCTGGCTCACGGCGGAACTATTTTTCTGGACGAGGTGGCCGATCTGCCCAAAAGTGTGCAGGCAAAACTATTACGGGTCCTTCAGGAAGGCACCTTTGAGCGTGTAGGCGGGGAAAAAACCGTCTCGGTAGACGTACGTCTGATCAGTGCAACCAACCGTAACCTCAGGCATGAGGTGGAAAGGGGCGGGTTTCGCGAGGACCTATTCTACCGAATTAATGTATTTCCCGTTCGTATACCGCCTCTCAGACAACGAAAGGGTGACATTCCTTTGCTGCTGGAGCACTTCCTTGAAAAGACCCGGATGGAAGTACAAAAAGCAGCTAAATTTTCTGATGAGACACTGGGCATCATGGTCAACTATCCCTGGCCGGGAAACGTTCGGGAGCTTCAAAGCGCCATTAGGTTTGCCATCGTAAGGTGCAGGGGCCGCATTATTCAACCTGAAAATCTCCCAATGGAATTAAGAAACTGGAAAGACACTCGTTCATCCCGAGGGCCTTCGGGCAAACTGGATGCTGAAAGTGTCCGGGCCGCCCTGACTCAAACCGGAGGCAACAAAGCTAAAGCCGCCAGGGTCCTGGGTGTGGGTCGCGCCACCCTTTACCGATTCCTTGCCAGATTTCGAGATATGGCATGATCTCCTTATTACAAAACCTTTGAACCTCTGAACCATGGAACCTTGAACCAGTTACCTTAGATGTTCCCATTGTGTA
>JAIVXD010000148.1:0-6131 GCA_048636195.1 Anaerolineales bacterium | reverse complement strand
CTCTCTTAACGAGTTCAGGGGGGATGACAATGCCAAATTCAGGTGATTTGCTGCCAGTACCTGAGTGAATGTCCTGGGGACCCTGAAAAAGCAGAAGATGGGGGGATTCCTTTAGAAGTTCAACAAAATTGGCAGCTATTTGTGCCGTTCTATCCCGCCCGAATTCTGCCTGGTCTACCAGTGGTGCGATCATGACCCGTTTTTTGAGGTCGGGTGCACCGGAGACTATTTTGCCAACCACAGACTTTGTGGTGCTGCAGCCTGACAGTGCGAAAAACAAGAGTGACAAGAAAAAGGAACTTAATAAAATAAAGTATTGTTTTTTCATGCAATGCCTCTATGTAAAATTAGAATACAATATCAAAAAACTTGAACTCTCCCTGCCATTTCTCCCGGGTTTTATGGACTTGGGACACGCCTGCGGCAGGTGGCCCGTGATTACACCAGGAGGTTAATTTCCCTACTTGATCTTCCGGCCCTTCTGCCAAGACCTCCACAGTACCATCAGGCCGATTCCTAACCCAACCGAAAACACCCAAAGAAACGGCCTCTCTGCGCGTGGAGTCCCTGAACCATACTCCTTGAACTCGGCCTTCAATAATAAGGTGTATTCTTATGTTACTCATGGGATTTCCTCTTCAGTGTTCTTGAACTTTAACGCGAAGGCCCATCTCGGGCTCTTGGATTTCAGGCCGAGCTTAGCCTGCAAATCGAGCTGGTTGACCTTTACCACGGCGCCATTGATTTCAAAAGGAAACTGGTCCCTTGTCTCCTCAAGATGGTGCCAGTAGTCTATGACCTCGCTGATGGTACTGCATACTCGGATATAGGGCCTGTTAACCCGAAATCCCCACTGCTGTAAGGCAAGCATTAGTTCATACTGGGTGCTGAATTTGGGTCCGCTCATCTCCCCGATACCAAAACAGAACATATTGAGAGGTCTTTTCGCAGTGATTCTGGGATCAAGCTGCCTCAAGGAATCTTCTGCCGCGTTTTGGGGGTTCTTGAAGGCTGGAAAGCCCCTTTCGATTCTATCCCGATTCAAAGTTTCAAAGGCATCTGTCTCCATATAAACTTCACCCCGCACTTCCAGGAGGCCAGGTATGGGTTTCCCATCTGCCGGTTCTATCAGGGTTAATGGCACAGAGAGAATGGTCCTGATGTTTGGGGTCACATTTTCCCCCACAAGGCCATCCCCTCTTGTGGAAGCAACTGAAAGGGCACCTTTTTTGTAGACCAACTCCACTGCCAGGCCATCTATTTCAGGTTCTACCGTATAATCAATCGAAGTATCGTCTCTTAAGAATTTTTTAGTCCTTTCATCAAAATCGGTAACATCTTGAACATGGTAACCGCTCTCAAGGCTGAGCATGGGAAGGCGATGCTTTACCTCAGAAAAGGCTGCCTGGGGCTGAGCACTGAAACGAATTTTCTCTATAGTTTTTTTCATATCATACCTTACTTTACAGAGCCCGCAAGACGCAACAGTACTTTTCCAGCTGCTCGCGAGGCCTTTTTGAGTAAGGGGTTGGAGAAACCTGGCCGCCACTTAAGCTGAAAAAGTTCATCAGAAACCACAAGCAACCCTGCCATTGCGACTGACCGGTAAAGCGCCACGGTCATAAGGGCTGATATTTCCATTTCCACAGCCAGGATGCCTTGATCCTGATAGGTCTTTACCTTATCCGGAGTTTCCCGATAGAGTGCATCTGTCGTCCATACCGAGCCCCTGGAAAAGGGTAAACTCTGTTGTATGAGCGCCTCTTCTAACATACGGTTAAGCGCTGTAGTTGATTCAGGGAGTCGATTGGAGACGGGATAGTGATTGGAAGTCCCTTCCTCGGACACAGCGCCGGTGGGAATAATGATATGTCCGATGGTTAAGTCCGGCTGCAAAGATCCGCACCACCCCAGGACCCATATCCTTTTTGCTCCGAGGACGATCAGCTTTTCCATGGCAATGACTGCCTGGGGGGCACCCAGGCAGGGACCTGCAAGGGTAAACGGGGCCTGGGTCCCTTTGTTTGCCCGGTATAAGTGGTATAAGTTCATGTCACTAAAGGAGAGTTCTTCAGCTTTTGACGCATGGACAAGGAATTGAAGCTCCGAGGGAATCATAACCATTAGGGCATCCCGTTCTACATCAGGGTCCTTTTTTCCTTTAAAAGGGCGGATCATTCCTTCACTATTTTCGGGCCTGGCATCCAATATGAATATCTGTCCTTTAAAAGTGTCAGTAGTGAGTTGTCAGTCGCCTGTTGTGTGCGTTATGTTGAAATATTAAACACTATAATCTTCCTTGGCAACTTCAAAATTAAGTAGCCTGGATGTTTCCAGAAGTTAAGCTGGTGTTTTACAAATATTTTGATGGAAAAAAGGGCAATATATGATAGCATTTAAAAAAGAGTCTTAGAGACATATGTAGAAATGTTCCAATTAGAGCGGTGTAGGGCCATAATTGGTAGGTTCTTAAAAGTCCGGGCTGTATTAGAAAAATCCCCCCTGGCCCAGACCTGGCCTTGTTACGTTGCGAGAGCGGCTGATCGAACATAACTGACTCGTTAAATTACGACATATGTCCACCAAGTCGCGCCAGGGCAGGCCTCAATCCCCCTTTGCAAAAGGGGGAAGCAGTCGGAATGCCCGGACTTATTGAGACGTTACCATAATTGAAGGTAATCGTACGATTTTTATTGACATAATATTGAAATCCGAATTAAATTAGAGGATTTAGTTTTCAATGGTTGTTCACTTATGTTTGAAAGCCTTACCGAAAAATTAAATAGTGTATTCAAAAAAGTAACAGGACGTGGCAGATTAAGCGAGGCCAATGTCCAGGATGCTTTAAGGGAGGTGCGCTTAGCCCTCCTGGAGGCGGATGTAAACTACAAAGTGGTAAAAAAGCTTGTGGAGGACATCCGCCAGCGTGCTGTGGGGCAGGAAGTCCTTGAGAGCCTGACCCCGGGCCAGCAGCTCATCAAGATTGTCAATCAAGAACTCACCCGTTTGATGGGTGAGGCGAATCAGGGGCTGCAATTAGTTGGGAGAACACCTCATGCGTTGATGCTTGTAGGGCTTCAGGGGTCGGGCAAGACCACAACAGCCGCGAAACTGGCCAATTATCTCCGTAATCAGGGACGACATCCTTATCTTGTTCCGGCGGATATTTACAGGCCGGCTGCCATTGACCAGCTAAAAAAACTGGGGTCTCAAATCGAGGTGCCTGTCTACCAAACAGATCCTGGTCAAAAGCCGGAAGAGATCTGCCTGAATGCATTATCTTATGCAGGAAGAGAGGGCGCAGATGTCTTGATTATTGATACTGCCGGGCGCCTTCACATTGATAAGCCCCTGATGGCTGAATTGGTCAGGATAAAGGAAAAAATCAATCCCGCTGAAATCCTTCTGATTGCAGATGCCATGACAGGACAGGATGCAGTCAATGTGGCGAAGCAATTTGATGAAAGCCTGGGTGTTACAGGTATAATTCTGTCCAAGATGGAAGGTGATGCAAGGGGCGGCGCTGCATTGTCCATCAAGGCAGTAACCAGCAAACCCGTCAAGTTCATCGGTGTTGGAGAGAAAATTGACGCCCTTGAGCCTTTTCACCCGGAAAGAATGGCCTCTCAAATTCTGGGGATGGGAGATGTGCTTTCTCTCATCGAAAAGGCCCAGTCTGAATTCGATGAAAAAGAGGCCCTGAAGCTTGAGAAAAAACTCAAAAAAAGCCAATTTGACCTTGAAGATTTCCAGGCCCAGTTACAGCAGATGAAAAAGCTTGGATCTCTTGATCAGATACTTGGCATGCTGCCGGGAATGGGGCAACTCAAGAAACTGAAGCAGCATAAACCTGACGAAAAGGAGCTGGTGAAAGTAGAGGCCATAATAAATTCCATGACCAAGGGGGAGAGACGCCGGTATAAGATCATAAACGGGAGCAGAAGGCGGAGAATCGCCAGGGGCAGCGGAACTACAGTACAGGATGTGAATCGCCTGTTAAAGAACTTTACGCAAACAAAAAAGATGGTGGAACGTTTTACCAAGCAAGGTTATGCAAATATGCCAGAATTATTTGGCTAAAAATGAAATAAAAAACTACTTATCTTGGAAGGGGAGATAGAGTAAAATGGCAGTTAAAATAAGGTTAACAAGAATGGGAGCAAAAAAGAAACCTTTTTATCGATTTGTCGCTGCTGATTCTAAGGCACCGCGCGATGGTAAATTCCTTGAGATATTAGGCACTTATGATCCTATGAAAGATCCTGCAGAGGTAAAGGTGCATAAGGAAA
This sequence comes from Anaerolineales bacterium, assembly GCA_048636195.1. Taxonomy (GTDB): domain Bacteria; phylum Desulfobacterota; class DSM-4660; order Desulfatiglandales; family Desulfatiglandaceae; genus 4484-190-2. Next base: position 1,842 of record JAIVXD010000148.1, on the reverse strand, counting down.
AAGTCAATTACTGGCTGGGAAAAGGTGCACTCGTTTCAGAGTCTGCCAGGGCCATTTTGAAAAAGCAAGGACTGTTGGGGCTTCATTGAACAGCAAGTTGAGGTGACGTGGTGGCGCAACCAAATACGGAGGTGACTCGGCATGAAGGATTTAATCGCATATATAGCCAAAGCGCTAGTGGATAAGCCAGAGGAAGTGAACGTCACAGAAATAGAGGGAGAACAGACCTCTGTTATTGAACTAAAAGTAGCCAAGGAAGATCTTGGAAAGGTCATAGGCAAGCAGGGCCGCACAGCACGGGCTATGAGAACTATTCTCAGTGCAGCCTCCACCAAGATAAGAAAGCGATCGGTTTTGGAGATCATTGAATAGCCTTGCCCCGGGCTTCGTCAGGCAGTTTGCTCCTTGTTGGTAAGGTAATTGGTCCTCACGGTTTGGGAGGTCTTTTACGGATCTGGGCCTATGCAGGATCCGAAGCCTCTTTCCTGGACGCGGGGACTGTTATGCTGAGGTCTGTTTCAGGTGAAATCCAGGAATATACAGTAACCTATATAAGGCCTCATAAGAACTTTTTTTTAATGAGGTTGGAAGGGTTAAGCGCTATAGGTGAGGCAGCAGAATACAGGGGCGCTGACATTTTTGTCAGCAAAGAGGCCGTTGCCCGCAGTGACGATGAATATTTTTGGTACGAGCTTCTGGGACTTAAAGTTTACCTGGATACAGGGCAATATCTGGGCACAATATCCCAGATTATACCCACAAAGGCCCATGACATTTACGTGGTAAAGGAGGGGGACAAGGAGGTCTGCATCCCCGCCATATACGAAGTTGTCAAGGAAATTGACGTTGCAAGCAAAAAAATGGTCATTTCGGCCTTGGAGGGATTGCTGGAGTTGAATGAAGTTTGATGTTCTCACTATATTTCCCGAAATGGTTTCCGCCAATCTGCGAGAGGGTATTCTTGGACGGGCGGTCAAGAGGGGGATAGTGGACGTGAGAATTGTAAACATCCGCAATTTTGCGAGAGGAGCCCACAGGTCCACAGACGACCGCCCTTACGGGGGTGGAGACGGGATGGTAATGAGGCCGGGGCCCATATCTCGAGCCCTGGAATCCATTGACAGAGTACGGGGCCGGAGCCATGTAATCCTTCTCAGTCCCCAGGGCGAAAGGTTTGATCAAGAAACCGCATGGGAACTGTCTCGCTGGAACCAGATTGTTTTGATATGTGGCCGTTACGAAGGAGTAGATGAAAGAATTAGGCTAACCTGTATTGAAAGGGAATTATCCATTGGAGATTACGTCTTAAGCGGAGGAGAGCTGGCTGCCTTAGTAGTCATGGATGCAGTAAGCCGCCTGATCCCTGGTGTGTTGGGGGGGGAGAGATCGAACCTGGAAGACTCTTTTGAAGACGGACTGCTTGAATACCCACAGTATACACGCCCGAGAGTTTTTCAAGGGCAAGAGGTTCCTCCAGTTCTGTTATCAGGTGACCATGAAAAAATTCGCATGTGGCGAAGGGCCGAATCCTTAAAGAGAACGCTTGAGAGGAGACCTGATTTGCTCCAAAAGGCCAGATTGACACCTGAGGATAAGTCGATTCTGGCCAGATTGAAAAGAGAATTTAGGAATTAAAGCTATTTTGGATTTTAACCTTAGGGTTAAGATATGTAGTTTTCATGCGTCTTTACATCGGTCTAGTTCATTTCCCTGTTTATAATAAAAACTACCAGAGAATTGCTTCGGCCATAACCACTATAGATCTTCATGATATAGCCAGACTGGCCAGGACCTATGCTGCCAAGCGGTTTTTTGTTATTACTCCGCTTGATGATCAGCAAA
>JAIVXD010000147.1:0-6141 GCA_048636195.1 Anaerolineales bacterium | reverse complement strand
GAATCGTCCCATAATCAGTTATCATTTGGGTATGATTTGCCTCGGTCTGGGACAAAAGGCTCAGGCACGAGAGTACTTGAAAATGGCTATTAAAAACAAGGAGAGCTTTTCCGGCCGACAAGAGGCGGAAAAGGCCCTGAAGGAGCTGGGACGACGTTGAGAGTGCTGACTTCCGATCAAAAAAAGCCGCCCAGGATTCATCCCTGAGCGGCTTTTCGTTTTTTATGTTCTGCGTTTTTTCGACCTGTGCGGTTAGGATTTACCGTTATGAGCTGTCAGCCATCAGCTAATGTGGGCAATCAGTCCTTCCGAAGTCCGCCGCAAACACCGCCAGATCGGAGTCATCTACATCACAGTCTCCATCAAAATCGCCTTCGCAGTCACCGGCACAACCGGTTCTGCCAAAATCCGCCGCAAACACGGCAAGGTCGCTTCCGTCCACGTCTCCGTCTCCGTCAAAGTCGTCTTCGCATGGTGGAATAAGAAGTGGCGGCTTTACTTCGGCAAGCTGCCTGTTTACGGGGACAAAATACTCTGATGTCTCAACGCCGTAGATACCCATAAACCTGGTCAACGTTAATCGTTCCCCGCCATAAATAGGTTTGGTTGTATAGCTCTGAAGACTGAACAGATTATTGAGATCAATATATGCCTCTGGAACAGGTACACCGTCCCCTACAAAGCGAGATATAGGATAGTGACATCCTTCAACCTCCGCTACCAGTAGCGTGCCTTCCGCAGGAGTCGAGCTTTCCGGAAGGTAACATTCCACGTTTATCAGGTCGTTGGTAAAAGGAACTTCGGCTTCTCCGCACATTTTTGTTCGCATTACTAAACTTTCGGTGGTGACACCGGGAAATGACGGGTTTGCCGGATAGAAGGTGACATCATCAAGTGTAGATTTTGAAGTCGTGACGGTCTGAAAATAGTAAGTGGTGTCCGTCTCAAGACCGGTAACCCTTACCTTCAAGACCCCATTATTTTCTGCCACGATCCCAATGCCATTATTATCACTTTCAACCGGCTGCAAAGTGATGACTGCATCTGAAGTCGGTATTGTACCCTCGGCGTCGTCATACACATTTAGACCGGGATAACTTGCTTCGCTTGATGCCCAGATCACAGAGAATGATCTCGTAGTTACATCTGTAACCATGACCTCAGTGACATCCGGCATAATTCCATAGGCAACGGCCGGTAGCAGGACAGCGAAAAGGAAAATAACTGAACGGACGGTTCCTGCTTTTCTTATTACTTCCATAGTTTCCTCCTTGGAACTGCTAAAATCTAAAGTTCAAAACCTCCTGCTTCATAAAGATGAAATACCCCTCACCAGGAACAATCGGAAAGTCAACTCCTGCAAGCTGCCCATCCGGGCCGAAACCGGCTGTCTTGAATGCGCCCGTGGCGGTATTGAAGCGCTGGATCGAGGTCACCACATCATGGCCGAGTTCCTCTAACAATTCAAAGGCGGTCAGATCATACGGCGCTGCGGGGTGGCCGACAAGGTTCAGGCCCGTTGTCAGATTAAGCATAGGGCTGGTCGAAGAGCCAGGAAAGACCACGACCTTATCTTTCTTCATCCGCACGATATATCCTTCGCCTGCCACGATCGCAAAGTCGTTATCACTTTCGAAGTCACAGAACTCAAAGCGCTGGGTGGTCGTATTGAAACGCGCAATGCTCTCAACCTCGTCCGGCGTGAACAGGCTGTTGAGCAATTTCTTGCAGGTAGCATATTCAGAGGGCACTGCCGCGGGATATGAAAAAAGATTAAATCCTTTTTTAAAGGCAACTTCGCGCCCTTCATCAACAAGGACGATAGTGTCGCTCATGCTCAGTACAGTTCCTGCACCATTGCGGATTTCGGCAAAAACCTCCTTGATACCACTGCCGGGGCTAAGTTCCCAGGCAGCAATGTCGGAAGAAAATGCCTGCCAGTCGGTCCAAGGACCGTTTCCGTTCCTTAAACGCATATCCACCGCCCAATTCTTGCCGTATAAATAGAGCTGGACATTACGGCTATGGGTTTGACAGGCCTCCCGATTTATAACGACCGGAAAGACGTCATTGCGGCGGCCGAAATTTTGCGTCCAATAATAAAAAAAGGGACCCTTGCCAAAGGTGTCAGCGTTGCAGTCGCTGTCATTGTCAAGTCGAACGGTTGCGCTGTCACCGGCGTCATAAACATAGCCGATACCTAACTCACAGACCTCACTGGAAAGGATGTTTGCACGGTGACCTGCGCTATGCATCAAAGCGTATATTACCGTCTCCGGCGTGGAATAGCCGCAGGCAATGTTTTCTGCGGCATAGTTCCAGTTATAGCCGGCGCTCGACATACGTTCCCACGGCTTAGCGCCGCTGTCCAAGTCGCAGTGTGCGAAAAAATTACGGCTCGCCATATTTGAACTGTGGGTTTCAGCGGCATTATCGAGCAAGACGTTACGCTTAAGGGGCGGAAGCTGGCCATTATCCCAGCGTTCCTGGTTCACAAGTTCCATTGCCTGGTCCTCGAAGCTTGGACTTATTTCCAACTGAGTCGCCGGGCCTTCCGGCCACGAAGAAAAGGGCTTGACAAACAAAGGTGCCGGCAGAGGGCCAATGCTCTGTTCGGTATCAGCGAAAGCGTCTGCGCCGAAAGCTGACAAAAGGATCATTCCCAGATAGATAAAAGCACGAATCTTGCTCATGGTAAACTCACACCTACTTTCTCACCGCCTGCTTCGCTCAAGACGCAGAGAGAAACAAAATATTGCCAGTACAAACAAGAGGTTGATGAACTTCTTCATATTTCCTCCCTAAGAAAAACCATTAGCAAAATATCTCAAAATTCCTAATGCACCCTTTCTTGCTAATCTGCTATGTTCGGCAACTGCCTCAAGCCAACGGATTTGAGCAGGCCATCAAGATCCTCCCTGACTGACCAGAGCACACTTTTTTCCAGCATTAAAGCCTCTGCTTCCTCAGTAAAACCATCATGAGCAAAAAACCAGACCCTCATGGTCTCAAGACCTTCGCCTTCCGCCTCTCTCAAGACTTCAGCTTTCCGCAAGAGTGATTCCACCTCAACATGACCAACCTTCCGACCATGCCACCACTTGCTTTCACATATCCAGTGCTCCTTTGCCGCTGCCGCTTCGACATCAATCTCCATTTCTTTTGCCGCTCCAAGCCTGGTTCGATGTCTAATATATATAAAACGCCAGGGCAATGTTACATCCTCATTGCTGTGAAAAAGCCGGCCGGCCAGAGTTTTTCTTTGGCCGTTCCATAAGACCTGCGCCATGTATATCTCAGCCAGATATCCAAGGTGATCGTGAATTCGACGATCAAGCGTTTGATAATGCCGAACAAGCTCTTTTTGGACTCTGGCTCTATCCTGACCCTCCACTTCAATCCTGCCCCACACTTTCAGGAATTCAAGCAGAATCGGATCGTCTATCTTCCTGAACCAGCCTCCGAGTTCCATGTATTGGAGAAGATCGCCTCTGGAGAGTTTTATCAGTACATCCCTGATGGTCTCCATTGGCACAACTTTTCCTTCACGCTCAGCAAGTTCTTTCTGAATTCTATCAAGATCAAGCCGGTCTCCTTCTTCCAGGGCAGAAAGGTATAAAACCCACTTAGTTATTCCATATTCATTAATCCTTTCTATCCATTTTGTTACCTGGTCATTTAATTCAGCCCAGATAAAACCGGAAGAAAGATCAACTGCCAGAATCTCATTCAGCGACTCTTCGCTGACAATCGACTTGCCCTGTTCTGCTGCCTGCTGAATCACTGCTGTAATATAAAAAGGATTGCCTCCGCAGCGATCCGCCAGCACCGGAAGCATCTTTTCCTCTATGTGAGCTTTATGATAGCGGGAAGCATTGAACGCCAACTGTGCGCCCCAATAGTTGGTCATAGGCTCAATCGGATGGCTGCGGAACCGCCCAAAAAGCGACCCCCGACCAAGTATCTCCCTTGCCAGGATACTCATGGCAGAGCCTGTGACAAAATGCGGGCATGTAGGAGACTCAACCGCCTCTTGCATAAAACCTACTATGCTAAAATTGTATTGGGGAAGACGGGTGTTCTGGAATTCGTCCAAAAACATGACGATAGTGCTCTCGTCCCGATCAGAAACCCGCCTGGGCAATGTCACAGCACTATCTTCAGGTATAGTGACGTCTCTTTTCTGAAGAAACCCCATGAAATTGAGAGCGCCTGCAAGCCCTTCAGATACTTCAAGACGGGTTTTGATCAATTCCGGAAGGCCGTCCCGGCTTACTGAGTCAGGAGACAGGATTTGAGGTTCTCTCAATCGAAATGCCGCATACCAGCGAAGAAAATTTTCCACATACCCAATGGCAAATTCCCATCGGTCAAGCGGCTCGTCTTTAAAACTGTAATAGACCGGCACAACCGCATCCGGTTCACGATGATCCTGCTCAAAAAAGAGACGGTTCACAACTCGCTTGAATATCTCTGTCTTGCCCATTCGGCGTTGGCCTAAAAGAACAGTGGACATGGTTCTGCGTCCTATGGCATCAAGAGCAGCGTTGTAGAGATAATCTATATGCTCTTGTCTGTCCGTGTACACCTCGTGAGGAACAAGCGGCCGGATGGCCCATTGAGAGTCAAACCTTTTGTCAGAAAGATTATTTTTTTTTGTTTTCATTTTCTCTCCAATGCAAATATTAAAGGAATCGCTTACCGGAAATACGCAACATCTTTATAAAAATAAAAGTAATAGTTCAGCCATTCTTTTTTGACAGGATAAACAGGATTGACATGATAGTTTTTTCATCAACATTCCTATGATCTTCTTGCAATTTGCAAGGTTCTTCCAACAGTTCCGAGAATACGTTTGTCCTGCATTCTCTGTACCTGGTTCCCGCTTAGACGTTCAGAAGACAGAGGGCATTCTATTCGATGGGTTACTTTCCATCTAATCTTAAGGCCCAAACAAGTGCAATGTCCATGTGGTAATGTCCGGCAATATATTCCATGTCCCGGCCCTGGGAGAGCAAATTATCGATTTCACTAAAACTGGTATTTCCGATAATTTCTGATATGCGGTTTTGGCTCAACCCCGCTGTTTTTGCAATTTTTTCCTGGGACCATCCAAGGCGGCTCAGCCGGACGATAATGCTGTTTCTGTTTGTTTTTTGCCGGGCACGAATATCCGTGATCCATGCGTTGACGGTCTGTTGGCTGACCCCGAGTTTTTCTGCAAGAGCCTCTTCAGTCCACGTGCATTCCGGGTCTGTTGATGCAATATCACGGGCGATCCGCTTTTTATCGCCGGGACTTAATCGGTCTCCATGGCTGATGTTATATTCCGCCGATTCAAGGAGAAGCGCTGTTTTGTTTTTTTCGTAATCAAGGGGGTCGTTCTTCCATTCAACTGCCGCAATCTCTTTGATTCCCTTTTCCTTAAACGCAAACCAGCGGTGGATACCATCCAGGATTATAGTCGCTTTGGTTGTTTCATTGCTATCTGCATAGTTAAAAACCCTTTGGATCTTGATCGATGGAAATTGCGCGCCGATCGCAGGGGCCTCGACATAGGCGCTGATGGTCTTGTCGCTCTTCCCTGCTCTGGGATAGATAAAATGGTCCCAGGTTAAAGAGGAGACAGGAAAAGGCAATGTTAAATTTTTACTGTTTAATTTTGAATCCACAGATTTCGCCCTTTGTGCCTTTGTGCCTTTGCTCCTCTTTGACAGAGGGAACGCTGATGACTTGTGACTTTATTCATCAAGAAGCCCCTAAATTCCCCTGTTCCTAATCCTGTAATCTGAATCAGCAGATGAATCCAAAACTATCAATTTCTTTTATCTGTATAGCCTTCTTATGAAGCTCTTTTAACTTTGCGGGGTCATTTGTCTGATTTATTTTATCAATGATTTCAGGTGAAATTTTCCCAAAACGTAATTCAAGAGCCTCTATGATATTTTCTTTTGTATTCTGAATTATTCCCTGCTGCATCCCTTGCTGCATCCCTTGCTGCATCCCTTGCTGCATCCCTTGCTGCATCCCTTTATCTCTAATATATTGTGCTAACATAATAGTCTCCTTATGCTGAATTATTTCATGATACAGGTTTTCTTGTTCTTCTTCGCTTACTTCCGCATACACATCAATAAAATC
>JAIVXD010000146.1:0-6176 GCA_048636195.1 Anaerolineales bacterium | reverse complement strand
CTAAAAGGGGAGATGTGTAGTTCCCTTTAAAGGTCCGAATTACAAAAAATTTGAGGAATCCCACAATTCCTCAATCCCTAAATTCGCAATTCCGGTTTATCCGGGTTAAGATATGAAAGGTGTAAATGAAATGAAAAATTCAAGAGTGCTTATTATAGCTGCCGATCAACCTCTCGATTACGACACCCACTTTAAAAACAGGTTGAAAAATTTAATGAGCCGGGCTGCAAGACATGCTTCCCGATTTAATGACCTTAATCTTCCGGAAATTCAAGCGGCTGTAAACAATAATATCTCCAAACTCCAGCTACGCATGAACGGCAAATACATGGGCCTGTTGGACTTGATGAATTACACAAAAAACGGCCGCCAATTGCCTGAACTGACCTCGAAGAATTTCGATAAATTTTTGACCCATTCAGATATGATTACCCTCAACGGCATTTATCTCTACCATTACCTGCGGAGTAAAGGATTTGAGCCGGAAATAATACAGAATTTCTCGCTGGCCGATTGGCCCGACCTTTTGCGAAAAAAACCCCTGGCAGTCTGCATATCATCCAACTTTATCTATCTGGATGAGATCGGCGATATGGCTGTTAAGATAAAGGGCTTCGATCCACAGATTCCGGTGATCGCCGGCGGGATGCTGGTTAAAAAGGTCTTAAATGCCGGCCCGAACCTTTTTCCGGAGACAATGAACTGGCTGACTACCTTTCAAGACAAGGTGGATATCTTTGTGATAGAGTTTCAGGGTGAACAGACATTAGTCAATGTTCTTTCCGCCTTGAGAAATGAGGGCGATCTGGCCGATGTGCCCAACCTTGCATTCTTTAACGGCAACAAAGAAATGGTTTTTACCCGCCGGGAGCAGGAATACCTGGAAATGGACCGCACAACTATCGACTGGAGTGAAATTCCCAGAGCATACCTGCGTAAAACCTTGCCCGTGACCAGTAGCCGGGGGTGCATTTTCCGTTGCCGTTTCTGCACTTGCTGGCGGTTGTGCCCGGAGGTTCATTACAAGTCATTGTCGGTTTTGCGAAATGAACTGCGCCTGATTCACAACCTGGGGTTTGTCAAGCACATCCGCTTTACCGATGATAACTTGACCGGCAACCGCAAGCGCATGGAATCCATTCTGGAAATGATGATAGGGGAGAAGTTTGATTTTACATGGTCAACCTATGCACGGGCCAGCGCACTGACGCCCAAAATGCTTAAACTTATGAAACGCGCAGGTTGTGAATTCGTCAATATGGGTATCGAATCTGGAAGCCAGACGATACTCAATAACATGGACAAGCATCTCAAGAGGGATCTGGTAATTGAGGCCATTAAAAGGTTGAATGATCATGGAATATACGGTGAAGGCGGCTTTATATTAGGATATCCGGGAGAAACCCCGGATACTTTTGCAGAGACGGTGGATTTGATCAACTCAAGCAAACTTCCCTTTTACCAGCCGAACCTGTTTTACTACTCAAAGGACATGCTGGTCAACGAAGACAAGGATAAATTCGGCCTGTCCGGCCTCGGCCTGTCGTGGCGACATAACACTATGGATTCTGCCGAGGCTAGCCGACTCATGGTCGATATGATTCAAAGAATCGAACACGGGTTCAATGAACCTCAAGTCAGTGTGTGGGAAACCTTCAGGCTGCTGCGGGGCGAAGGTTACAGGCCTGAAGAGATCTACGAGCTTTTGAAGTTAAAGCGATCCTTAAAACAGACGCTGGAAGCATCTTCACCGCGTCAAGGGCTTTCTGCCCAGGCAAACGAAATTTTACAGCGGACCGAGGCAATTGTGAAAGATGGCGGTCGCGGTAGGTCCTCCAAGACCCCTACGCCTACTTCTCTTCATACTTCCCCTTGAAACCATAGTACCGGAAAACGCTCAATGCGTGCGCCAGCTTACCCTTGCGAAACACCTCGATTTTAACAGGTTCAGGATCCATTTTCTGAAACAGGGGCATGTAGCGCTCAGACCTCTCGACAGCGCGATCCTCAACAACAAACAAAGCATCCCATCCCCTGTGGCCCTCCGCAGAAAACCAGAGACGATATTGATCGAATTTGTTGCGTAAGGTTGTTGCTTCTGTTTCCGGATGAACATAAACAGCAATCCGGCTGGTTGTGTAAAAACGATGACAGAAGATAAATGTTTTTTCAGGGTTCGGCATCCTGGATCGAATTTCTTCCACCCTTTTTGCGATTTTGTCCCACCCGAAGAGGATATTTGTAATGTCATCCTGACTTTTAAATGGTTCAAGGCGCTTAATGGCAGGAAAATGCCGGTTAAGCATTATAGAAAGGTCTCTTGCCCGGGAATAGAGCGGGTCAACAACGGGCAGGAAAAGGGCCAGATATAAAAAGCCTGTCATAACAAAACCTACAATTGCCCCGGTGACACACCAGCGGCGCCAACGGATTCCCGCCTTATCTTTTTTAGAAAACTTTCGAAGGGTCATTGAAATAACGGCCAGTGAACCCGTCCACCACCCAACAGAAGGCCAGTGGGGGAGGATCTTTCCAAATGTGCCAATTCCACAGAAAAAGAGAAAAACAGGAAGGCTGGTCCACAATACAAAACGGTCGGATTCACTGAGCGGACGTTCCCGGGCCATTGATATGAATGCCGCAATCAACAACCCGAAGATTACAGGCGACCAGACCCCCATCTGCCCTCCAAGGACAGCAAGAAGCTTACCTATGGTAAAGTGCCCGCCACCTCCATGAGACAACTGAAAAGCATAAGAGACCCAGTTATGCTCGGCATTCCACAGGATATTTGGTAAAAACACCAAAAGAGCAATTAATCCTGCCGCATACGGTTGAATCCTCCCAAGCCAAAAGCGCCTGCCCGGAGAAGCAAGCAAATAACAAAACAGGCACAACGGCAGCAGCACGGCGTGGTATTTGCTGAGGAGCGCTCCCCCTGTTAAGAGGCCCAACAGAACCCACGCTGACCATTTTCCATCTTTTATGGCATACCACGCCGCAAGCAGCGCGCCACACCAGAAAAGATTCAGGGTCGCATCCGGAAGCAGGGCAACTGCCAGCAGGTGCTGGTATGGCATGAAGAGCATCAAAACCGCTGCCCAGAATGCCACCCTTTCATCCCGGTAAAGGGCCAGGGCAAGGAATCTCAAGACAATCAGCGTGATGGCCGTGCAAATGATGGGGCCAAGGCGCACAAAAAAGACCCCATCCCCGGCAAGAGTCGTTAAGGCCGCGAGGAAGGCCACCATGGGCGGATGATCAAAGTACCCCCACGCAAGGTGCCGGGAGAAAAGCACGTAATGGGACTCATCCGTGCCAAGGCCAAAACTGCCTACAATGGCCATGCGAAAGAGGGTTACGGAAAACAGAAGTACCCAGAATAAATTTTGGTAGGTCTGCTGAGATGGTTCTTTGATTGGGGTTTCCATAAAGGCTGTCGTGACCGTTCAAGGGTTCAAAGGTTCAAAGGTTGTATTCTCATCAGTTAACGTTGATGAACTCGTAAAAAGTCAAAAAACACCATTTTTTGTCATTCCGGCGAAAGCCGGAATCCAGTTTTTTCAATTAGTTGCAGAGTTTCTGGACTCCGGTTTTCACCGGAGTGACGACTTTTTGCGAAACCATCAAACTTGGCCCCCGATTGATTCGATATTTTTTAAATACTCATTTCACATTTAAGAAAGGCCCAAAGAGATTATCTTAATTCCTTATTGGGGATATATCCTTAAGGTATATTACCAGGATATCTCATTTGATTTACAGGATTATTACAATAAGGCTTTGTTTATGGCTTAAATACAGATTCCTGTTTATCCATGCCTGCCCCGCAGAACGCGGGGTTATCCTGTCTAAAAAAGAGACCCGCATAGCCCCAATATCTTCCCGAATTTTTTGAGAAGAGTTACCATTATTCAAGATAATGGCTTGTTTTTCCTATTCCTCCACTATAGCCACGGGTCTGGCCCAACCTGCACTGGCACGCTTGATTTTTATGGGAAAGCAGCAAACTGTGAACCCGTATGGTCGCCCAATGTCTGAAAGGTTTGCCAGTTTTTCCATATGGCAATAGCCGATTTCAATCCCGGCGAAGTGGGCCTCCCAGATGACCTTGGGATCTCCTGTCTTCTTAAACTCCTCGGCCAGAAAGGGCAAAGGACGATCCCAGCTCCAGGCATCGATTCCCACAACCTTCACTCCTTTCTCGGTGAGGTAGAGGGTGCTCTCCCGGTCCATACCTGCGCCTTTTACAAGGTATTTCTCAGTGCCCCAGGCCTCTTCGGCCCCGGTCTGGATGAGGACAATATCCAGGGGCTTGATTTCATACCGGATACGTTCCAGTTCTTTTTTTACATCATCTGCCGTAATGCGTTCACCATCACCTTTATGACGAAAATCAAGGAGCACGCCATCATTGAAACACCACTCAAGGGGAATCTCGTCAATGGTCAGGGCAGGTTTACCATGGTCCATGGTAGGGTGATAATGATAGGGCGCGTCCAGATGCGTGCCGCTATGGGTTGTAAGTGTTAGAAACTCCAGTGCCCAGCCCAGCCCTTTAGGCAACTGCTCCTTTTTGACACCCGGAAAAAAATCCTTCATCTGTTCGGCACCCTGGGTGTGATCCACATAATCGATTTTGGGAATCATGATGGGTGGATCGCTCGGAAGTTCCGGCTCTATGCTTATGCTCAAATCAACAAAACGTTTTCTTCCCATAACTAATCCCTCCTCTTCTGTAAACCGGAGGCTGACACACCACCTGGAGACATGGCAATGCCTTCCAAGAATATGTGTGCGCAATCCCGGCTAAGTTTATCAATGCTTAGGGTAATAAATATTACCTGTCAATATTTTTCTTGCTAACATGTAAGCTATGCGAGCAATGTCTTTCTATCCCTCCCCCGAATGGTATTCACAGCCTGTTGAAGCAATCGACCATCTACTTTCAGCAAAAAATATAGTTTAATTTGAAATAATTGTTGCATGTCAAAAGGCACAGGGTTATTTAAAGGAAACGTGGTCGGAAATATAGGTGGAATGAACAATTGACATCAATTGGTGTCACAATATGAGAGATATTAAGGAGGATTAACAGGAGTATGAAAAAGCAATATTTAAGAACCAAACCTGTCTGCAAGGTCACTTTCAGGTTGCAGAAAGAAGTGGCTCAATCCGCTAAAACAGTTAATATTGTGGGTGAATTTAACAACTGGGACATTTATGCAACCCCTATGAAGAAATTGAAAAACGGTGCATTTACAGTAACCCTTGACCTGGGCCTGGACACGGAATATCAGTTTCGGTATTTGATTAATGAGACAAAATGGGAAAATGACTGGAATGCGGATAAATATGTCCCAACTCCCTATGGGAATGCCGAAAATTCAGTTGTTGTTGTATAAAGCAGATATAAAAGAGTGCGCTTATAGAAATTTTATCTTTTCAGGTGCGGGATGAGCGAGGCGAACTGACTTGATCCTGACCAGGAGGAAATCCGTGGATTACGAAGTGATCATCGTTGGTGCCGGCCCGGCCGGTATTTTTTCGGCCCTTACTTTGGCCGATCTCGGCATTGAGCGTGTCCTTTTGCTGGAGCAGGGAAAGGAACTGGACCAGCGCCAACGCCGGAACTCCAAAGACATGCTCTGCGGTTGGGGAGGGGCTGGCGCATACAGTGACGGTAAGCTTACGCTTTCTTCTGAGGTCGGTGGAAGCCTGGGGGAATTTCTTGACCAGGATTCCCTTAACCAGCTTCTCACAGCGGCTGATGAAGTATATGTGGCCCACGGGGCCCCGGGCCATGTCTTTGGTGAGGCATCAGCAGGGTTGGAAGAATTTGCCGATCGTGCCCGCCTTGCTGATCTTGAGCTAATACCTGCACGCATTCGACATATCGGAACAGAAAACTGCCGCAGTGTCCTTGGTCACTTGCGAGAGTCTATGGCGGGTCGAATTGAAACGCGCACAGGTTGCCCGGTTCAAAACCTCCTGGCTGAAGATGGACAGATACGAGGAGTCAGACTGGCGGATGGACAAATTATTACCAGCCGTTTTGTTGTGGCTGCTCCTGGACGATCAGGTGCAAGCTGGATGAAAGCAGAGGCAAAGGTCATAGGACTTAAAACCAGGCCGAGACCTGTGGATATTGGCGTACGTGTAGAACTGCCTGCAAC
>JAIVXD010000145.1:0-6177 GCA_048636195.1 Anaerolineales bacterium | reverse complement strand
CGAAATAGCCCGCTATTCCTGCGGTTTTGCTCAATCAGATCGATGAAATCTACGGCAAATTTGGGCGCAAATTCTACCAACTTATTTTTGACCGAGCCCATAGTGGTTTGTATTCACCACGAAATTTAAAAGGGGCTTTTGATCTTTGTTACAAGCCATCAACGGGTGTTTGTTCAGGCAGACTTTCCAGAGTATAACGGTAACCGACACCATGGACTGTCGTAATGATCACGGGTTTTGAGGGGACAGGCTCTATTTTTTTCCTCAATTGCGCAATATGCTGGTCAAGTGTTCGAGTGGTTCCGTAATAGTCGATCCCCCACACGGCGTTTAAAAGCTGATCCCTGCTTAATACCTCACCGGGATGGGAATAAAAATACCTGAGAAGGGAAAGCTCCCTGACCGAAATGTCAAACGATTGACTCCCTGTGCGACCTTTTAATTTAGTCGCGTCGATTTCCGCCGTGCCGAATCTGAAAAAGTCCAGTGTATCCTGTTCGGCTTTCTTTTGGGTTTTCTTTCTGCACCTTCTCAGAACGGCCTGGATTCTTGCCAGGAATTCATGAAGCCCGAACGGCTTGGTAATATAGTCGTCCGCCCCGAGCTGCAGTCCGACCACCTTATCAATCTCCTGGCCTTTGGCCGTCAGCATGATAACCGGAATCTCATCATCCATAGACCGAATTTCCCGGCAGACATCGTAGCCGCTTTTCCCGGGCATCATAATGTCGAGAAGGATTAAGTCAAAGGAGCTTGTTTTAAACAGACGCAGCGCCTGCTCTCCGTCTTCGGCTGGCGTTGCCTGATATCCCTCACTTTCAAGTATATCCACCAGGCCCATCCGGATATTCTGGTCATCTTCTGCAATCAGGATGTGAATGGGTTTCATAAATCTCCTCATTAAAGCTGGTCAGGGCTTTGCAGGATTGTCTCAGTGGAGGCACATGGAACGATGACAATAAAACAACTGCCACCCCCAGGCCGGGGCTCGTACAAGATATCCCCTCCGAGATCGAGCATAATTTTCTTTGAGATACTCAGGCCCAACCCTGATCCAGGACGGATAGAGGTCAGAGAATTATCCACCCGATGAAATCTGTCAAATATCTTTTTCCGATGTGCAGGGGGGATGCCTGAACCCCGATCCATCACGCTGATCTCACAGTGTTTATCTTTTCGTTTCAAGGTAATTAGAAGTTCTTCGCCTTCAGTTACATACTTTAGCGCATTGTCAATCAAGTTTAGAATGACCTGCTCGATGCCGTCACGGTCTAATTCCACTAAAATTATTTCGTCCGGCACCTGGTCTATCAGATTCATCCCGGCTTCACGGATGCGTAATCTATGGGCTTGCAATATAGTGCGCACATACTCGGCCAGATTAAATAACTCCTTATGATAGGTTTTTCGGCCTTGCTCCAGGCGGCTGAAGTCAAGCACATTATTGACAAGGCGGGTCAGGCGTTGGCTTTCCGCGACAATCACCTTCAGGTAACGCCTCATTTTTTCAGTGTCCTTGATCCTGCCTTCTTCCAGGAGTTCCGCATACATGCGGATACTGGTCAGGGGTGTTTTCAATTCATGGGAAACACTTGAGACAAATGATGTCTTTTGCATTGCATCGATCATGTTTCGCTGGGCCTGCCTGGTCAGCAATAATCCTCCAAGGATAATAGAAGCCAAAAAAATGACCAGAAGGAGGCTTGCCAGAATAAGAAATCCCTTTTCCGACTCAATCGGCAACATGCCGTTTGACATATAAACATTTATCTGCCAGTGCGGCAGAAAAGGCGCAAGGGATACGGACTGATCGGATGGGGTGCCCGTTTGAATCATCGCATTTCCAATTTGATGCAAAATTTCGCCCTTACCGTCAACAATTGCATATACAATTCCATCGGAAACCTCTTTAGGAAAATCCGCGATGATTCGGGAAAGCAACGTCATGGTTTCCAGCTCGATTCCATAAACGGCGCTGTCCGGTCTTTTCTGGAACCATCCCAGGATATGCAGCCTGTTTTCTTCAAACCATGGAATCCAGCCTCCCTCACTTACAGAAGTCACAGCCTCCACAAGTAAGTTCTTGCCTTCAGATTTATATTTCCCTTGAGCAAGATCTCTCAGGGCTTGCCTTCCTGACTTGAATTTCCGGGTCTCTTGAACCAGGCTGGAGGAATTTCTCCCCGGGAGCTCCTTGTCGGAAGATGATGAACCAAAGGCCTCATTCCGGGAAGAACCTGCCGCTTGCCATGAAATACGGCCGGAAAAAAGGGCGTCATATCTGACTATAAAGCGGTTTTCCTCGGACGTGGCAGTTGCTCCGGCTAAAGGGTATTGAAGCCCTTTTTCCTTGTCCCATACAAAGACGTTTCGCACGAGAGGGTTTGCGTCAACCCAATCCAGCAGCGTTTTGTAGACCAAGGGATTGGGTATTGCGTTAAGGGATTCGGTAAAAGCATCCTCCACTGTTTCAACGGTAGCGGATATGGCGTCTGCCATTGTACGGGCCCTGACCTTAGCTGAAGAAACAGCTTCCTGGTTGATTCTTTCCTGTTCGTGCCGGATCATATAAAAGGCTGAGATCCCGATAATACAGGTCGGCACAATGAGAAGTATCCAATAGAGTATAATGGTCCGTTTTTTCATGGTTTTGTTGGGGCCGCCGGGACAGGTCCCTTTTCTATATTTCGGGTTTCCCGGCGACCCAATTACTTGATACTATTTCGTCCTCTGTTGGTTTTTAATCTGATAAGATTTCGTCCGAAGTTCCTTTCTGCTCTTTTGGGTCATGCCTTCGGCCTCCAACCTTTCCGCCTGCGCTTCCATCTCGGCTGCCTCGTCGAGTACCTCCCGGTCGTCGTATTTCATCCCAAAGTCTTTAAGCTTTTCTGCGGAACTTTTCAGTGTCTGAACGGCCGATGGAATCTGGCCTTTGTCCGAAAAGCCGATGGCCCTTTCTTGTTCCAGTGCGTTTCGATTCAACTCATATTCCCTCTTCACCTCAACATTAGTAGATTTTTCAATCTTTTTAAAGTCGTCACTGAATTGAGCGCTGACAAGTCCCGATGCGGTTTCCCTTTTCAGGGTAAACGGATTGTCATAAGATACCCTTGCTTTTGCAATCTCCATTTCCTGACCGTTCTTCCCTCCGCGGAGTTGTATTTCAACAAGCGCGTATTTTTCCTGTCCCCCGTAAAGTTGATTCATGGAAAGTTCAACACTCCTTCCCTTAATTCTTCCGTCCCTTCCGATTATCTTTACGGGAGTTATACCTTCGGGACACTCGATTATGACATGAACCCTTTTTGCCACAACGTTTAAAACATCCCCAAGCTCGGCAGCAAAAATTCGGGGAAGATCCCGGCTGGATTCAACAAAATAAGAGTTGCCGTCACTGTTCTGGGAAAGACGCGTCATAAGGTCTTCATTGTAATCCGTGCCGACGCCCACGGTTGTGACCGAGATGGCCTCTTTGATCAGCGCAGCGCCCAGTCTTCCGAGATCCTCAGGTGTGCTGGGCCCTACATTAGCGATGCCGTCCGAGAGAAGGATGATGCGGTGAACATATTCGCCCCTGATGTTTTTCCGGATCTCTGATGCACCCTGGCTTACCCCTCCAAAAAGCGCGGTATTGCCACCGGCTTGGATCTGCCGGATCTTTGCCTCGATCCACTCAGTATTATGAGCGGGTTGGGCCGGGACAATGGTCTCCACATTATGGTCGTAGATTATGACGGAAAAAATATCCTGCTTGCCAAGGCGGCGCAAGGCCTCAATGGCGGCTTTCTTTGCCTTTTCCAGTTTTTGACCGGTCATGGAGCCGGATCTGTCAAGGACAATGGCCAGGTTCACTGCAGGCCTGAAAGTAGTCTCAGCCGGCTTGAGGGCGTCAAGAGTGACTTTTACAATAATATTTTGAGTTTCGTCTGCGGGTAGAAGCCTTCGGTCGGTTTCCACCCTGCATTTTACAAGGGAATCGATGCCGGCCATGGACAAAGGAATGGCAAAACAAAATAGCAAGCACAGGCAGCCCAGGAATAGAACCAATACTCTGTTTAGGTTTGTCCTTTCAGTAAATTTCAGATTTTTCATTTCATCTCTCCTTTTTCAATATAAGGTTAACGTGGATAGCGGCTTTTGCCCCTATTTTTTGTCAACATGAGAACATAAATGAAAAAAGGAGTTGTCATTGAAAGGTAAAACAGTTGTAAAAAAATTGTAAAACAGAACCTGTTCATATTAACAACAAGGGTCAAACGTAGTCCCATTCTGACCCCATTCCTCACGAATATAAATGCGGAGCTGCCCACGGAGAATGTCTTCGTTCTGGTAATTGCCCTCAATTTCGAGAAATCGCTTGTGACAATGGAAACTTTCAACGAATCCCGAATGATAAGAATCAAGTACAGCAAGCCCATGATATTCGCAAAAACATTGAACGGCCTTTTAACCTGCTAAAAAATCAAACTGGACTTGAGCAGGTTCGGGTACGCAGCCAACACAGCCTGATAGCAAGAAGTATCTTCAGTAATATCGGCATATTACTATTAGAAATGGCTGGTACTCGCAGAAAGAAAAAGGTTAATAAGCCACAGCAAATTAAACTTTTTGATCTTGCAGCCTACTTTTCAACACCCTTATATAATACCTATAATTTTCAGAAACCGAAACACTTCCAAAACGGTTCGCCCCCTGCGATCAGGTGAAACCGCCTTGTTGGGCGATTATTGTAGAAAAGGGCTCTGTGACCCCTTTTCCACCTTTTCCGTGAATAACAGTGCCTACGCTTGGCGCCATGCACGCCTAATAGGGTTGGCCGCTGGTCTCCGTCGTTACGACCGGCACACCCCAACGCGTCACTTCGGCGAGGCAGGAGTCGCCTGTGAGCTGTCGAATGCGGCGTTGAACGTCCCCAGGCATACCGACGATGGTCCGGCTGTGCACACCCCACATCTCGCTCCGATAGATGTTGATACGGATCCGGGGAGCATAATATTCCCTGTACAAGCGCATTTCGAAACGGTCGGCGATCACGTCATAGTCTTCCCGGCTGAGTCCCTGATTCTCGATGACCAAGTTCTGAAGCTCGGTGTAAACATTGAGCAACCCTGATGGATTTGATCGCCCTGCCTGGATCGCGGCATTATACGTTGCCACTGCCTGCGATTTGGCCTGCCCCATGACTCGCTCCATCTCGTCGAAGTCACTGGCACGTCCCGCAGCGAAATCTTCCCTCGCGGCCTCAGCCGTCGCAGCGCTCCCGCCGCGGATCTGGCCCTCAACAATGGTCGCCGTCCTTGCCGTGGCCTCACGAAGCATCTCCACGGCCGCCTGGCGAACCAGATCGTTTTTGATGAATCTGGAGATCGGACCGGCAAACGGGAGTGCCTCCAAGACGACGCCGAAGAGATCGACGAGCTGGATGCCCTGCGGTTCGGAAATCTCACTCTTGCGCTCAAACATCCGCAGACCACGCCGGGCTGCATTGCCCGTGGCATCCTTGATGTTCTCCAAAACCCCCGAATATAGGGTCACCTGGCCCTGACAGGCGTCGATGACGGCCTGTGTTGGACCGGCAAGCAATCCCTGTCGCTCACCCGTTCGCGAACGCTGCTCGGCCTCGAGCACACACAGATTGCCCTGCGCCACGCTTGATTCGGCACTCTCCGGTTCAGCGGCTGACGCTGTTTGCCGACAGAGCTCTATCTGCTCCTCGATCTCTGAATCCGTCATCCCGCCCACAGCCTCCGGTATGATGGACTGCCTCGTCACGTCGACAGCAACACGCCGTTGGATGCCGGAGGCCGCCATTAATCGCTGGACTGCTTGATTCCCGATCGTCCGCTGCAGGCGAAGGACGGAGTGTACGTCGCGCATGACCGGCCGGGAAAGCTAACTATATATTGGCAAAAGCGAGTTTTGCGAAAGACTTCGCTACAGCAAAAAATGCACCGGCTTTCCCGGTCGGAGTCAATGCGTTTGTTGGGCGCTGTATCCAAATGATGCAACTGCTTCAATCTTAGATAGTTCGTCCTTCATCCTATGCTCAGCATACCACAAATCATATGCTTGCTGCATGCGCAGCCAGAGACCTGGCCCATTGCCAGCAAACTTGCCAATCCTAAGCGCCATATCCGTTGTAATTGGATGAGTACAGGCTAAAACGCGGTGTAACTG